>DASWVA010000659.1:0-1505 GCA_036401415.1 Streptosporangiaceae bacterium | reverse complement strand
GCCGTGATCAGCCGGGTCGTGGTGGTTTTGCCGTTCGTGCCGGTGACCAGGACCACCTGGCGGTCCTGGGCCAGCATGGTCAGCAGGCCCGGCTCGAGCCGCAGCCCGATCACGCCGCCGATGACCGAGCCGTCGCCGCGGCCCGCCAGCCGTGACACCTTGCTCGCGGCCCCGCCGACGCTGGTCGCCAGCCGGGCTCGCAGGGGAAGCTTGTTCATTGCGGCCGATGCTATCCGTCAGCCGGTCAGACCGTCAGCAGCATGACCCGGCCGGTACCGGTCACCGGCAAAGGCGACAAAACGGCGTGGCCAGGACAGCACCACCTCCAGCCAGCCCGGATCCCCGCTGACGCCCCCGGAGACCTCGAGCAGGCCGGCCGTGTGCCGCAGGGCCTGAGCGGAGTCGACCCCCGGCAGGACCTGGGCCAGGTCGTCGGCGAAGGGTTCGGGCCCCGGTTCACCGGCCAGGACCGTCCAGGCCAGCTGCCGGTTGGCGGGCAGGGCCATGGAGAGCGGATGCCGCCGCAGGGCCCGGATCCGCTGCCCGATCCGGATGCCCGGCCAGTCCGGCAGTCCCGGCAGGTCGAAGTCCAGCGGTGGGGCGTGGTCACCGGGAGCCAGCCCGGCGCCCGCCAGCGGGCACAGCCGTTCCAGCTCGTGCAGCCAGCGCAGCGGCGGGATGACCCAGGCCGGCCCGGGCCGCACGGCCGCGACGGCGGAGATCCCGGTGTGGTCCAGGCGGCTGGTGGCGGCGGCCGCGAGCACCCCGGTCAGCTGGGCCGGGTCGTAGTGGTCGCGGAGCGCCCCGGCCCGGCGGCCGACCGCGTCCCCGATCACGTGGCCGAGCAGGCACTCGCGCGCCCGGCTGGTCTGGCCGCGCCACCGCCGCCGCAGGGGCGCCGGAACGGCTGGCAGCGGGTTGTCGGTCAGGAAGGCCAGGGTCAGGATCTCACCCCACACCCGCAGCCAGGCCTGGTCCGGGGACTGGGCCAGCCGTTCGGCACCGCGCAGCTCGGTCAGCTGGCAGGGCCGCTCGGTCCGGCACGACCGGCCGCAGGCCGCGGACCGGCGTCCGTGCAGCAGCCAGCCGGGTTCCGGCTCCTGGGTGGCCGGCGGGACCTGGTGGGCGGGGACCCGCACCGGCCGGGCCGTGCCGTCCATCAGCACGATCGCGGCGCCTGCCCCGTCAGCTGCCGCCCCGGGGGCGGGCGCGAAGGGGGCGGACGCGAAGGGGGCGGACGCCAAGGGGGCGGCACCGAGGAGGGCGGCGCCCATGGCGTCCCGGTCGGCCTGGGCCGGCAGCCGGTGCACGATCCGCACCGCGGGGTCGCGGGTCGCGTCCGGGGTGAGCAGGGCCGGGCGGCGTTCGGTGAGCACGGTCCCGGTGCCGGCCGCGGCCAGCTCCGCGATCAGCGCCGCGAACCGCTCGGCGGCGCGGGCGCCAGGCCGGCCGTCACCGTCGTCTCGCAGCAGGGTCCGCGCCTCGGCCAGCACGAGCAGGTGCTG
>DASWVA010000658.1:0-4548 GCA_036401415.1 Streptosporangiaceae bacterium | reverse complement strand
CGGCTGACCGCGGCCCTGGCCAGCTGGCAGATCAGCCGCCAGCCGATCCGCCAGGGCGGGGCCGTCCTGCTGGTCGTGCTGGCCACGGCCACCACGGGCCTGGTGCTGGCCCAGCGGGCCAGCGGCACCCGGTCCGACCGCGACCAGGCCGCCTTCACGGCCGGCGCCGACGTCCGGGTCACGCCGGCCGTGCCGCTCAGCGCGGGTCAGTCGGGGCGGATCAGCCGGGCGCCCGGGGTCCGCCGGGCCATGCCGGTGGCCACGTTCCCCGCCACGACCAGCAGCGGGGAGACCGTGGCGCTGGACGCCCGGCAGGCGGCCAGCGTGACCCTGCTGCGCGCCGACCAGCTCCCGGGGGCCGCCCGGCCGCTGTTCGCCGCGATCACCCCGCCCGGCGCCCCGCCGGGCCTGGCCCTGCCCGGCCGTCCCGCGCGGCTTCAGCTCACCGCCGCGATCGGCCCCGCCACCTTGCCGCTGCAACCGGTCACGGTCACGGTCACCGTCACCGACGCGGCCGGTGACGCCTACCTGCTGACGGCCGGCACGCTGCCGGTGGACGGCCGGGATCACTCGCTGAGCGCCGTGATCCCCGGCGGCGAAGCGATCTACCCGCTCCGGGTCACCGCGGTAACCGCCGGCTACACGCTGCCGACCCGGCCCAGCCTGGACGAGGCGGCGGCGGTGTTCACCGTGACCCGGCTCTCCGGCGGCCCCGCCACCACCCCGGTGCCGGGGGCGGCGCTGAGCCGGTGGCGGGTGGCCGCCTCCTCGGCCCAGCTGAATGCCGCCCAGGCCGTTTTCCCCGGGGTGGAGGGACCGGTCATCCTGCCCGGCGTCGACGGCACGGTCACCGCGTCCGGCGCGACCCAGGTGACGTTCCAGGCCGGTGCCGGGCAGCTCGTGGCGGATTCGGCTGACGCGCCCACGGTGCCGGTCGCCGGCCAGCTGACGCTGACCGCGGCCCGGGGCGCCGCCGCGATCCCGGGCCTGGCCACCCGGGGCTTCCTGGCCGCCACCCACAGCGCGGTCGGGTCCACCGTGCTGGCCGCGGTCAACGGGACAAACCTCAGCGTGAAGATCGTCGCCGCGCTGGCCTCGTTCCCCACCGTGCCGCTGTCCGGCGGCGCCCTCATCGTTGACCTGGCCGCCGTGCAGGATCAGCTGACCAGCCGGTCGCTGCCCCCGGCCCAGCCATCCCAGTGGTGGCTGGCCACAGCGGGAGGCCGGCCCCCGCCCGGGCTGGCGGCGTGGCTGCCGGCGGACGCCGCGGTCACCAGCGCGGCCGGCCTGACCGGCGGCCTGCTCAGCGACCCGGTGTCGGTGGTGCCGCGGAACGCGCTGCTGGCCGTCGCGCTGGCCGCCGTGATCCTGGCCATCACCGGCTTCTGCGTCAGCATCGCGACCGCCGTGCGCCAGCGCCGCGGTGAGAACGCGCTGCTGGCCGCGCTGGGCGTACCCCCGGGCGCCGCCGCCCGCCAGCTGGGCCTGGAGAACCTGATGCTGAGCGTGCCGTCCGCACTGGCCGGCCTGGTACTGGGCGCGCTCCTGGCCGAGCTGCTGGTGCCGGCGATCACGCTGACCACGGCGGCCGCCACCCCGGTGCCGCCGGTCCTGATCGACTTCAGCTGGCCGCTGACCGCCGCCCTGGCCGCCGCCGTCGCGGCCGTTCCGGTGCTGGCCGCCGGCGTGGCCATGGCCCGGCGCCCCGACCCGGCCGCCGCCCTGCGCACCTCGGAGACGGTATGAGACGGCCGGAAAACGCCGCGAGCTACTCGCTGGGGCTGCTGGTACTGGTGCTGGTGTTCGTGGCCCTGGCCGGGCCCGCGCAGAGCCTGCGGGTGCAGACCGACGCCTTGGCCAAGCAGCTGGCCGGGCTGGCCCCGGTCGCCAAGGCGGTCGAGGTCAGCGCGGACTGGAACACGCTGATCAGCACGCTGGAGTACGGTCCCGACCAGCCGCTGGACCAGGGGCAGCTGGCCGACGCCCGCGGCTCGCTGGCCCGCAGCTTCACCGCCGGCTCGGTCCCGGTCGCCCACGGGGCGGCGGGCGCCTTCGACGGTATGACGACCTCGGGGCTGCCGGTCATCTCCGGCGCCGCGGCCAGCGCCCAGGCCGGGGCGTCCCCGCAGCTGGAAGTGCTGTACCGGGACCCGCTCACCACTCACGCCCGGCTGGTGGCCGGTCACTACAGCAGCGCCGGCCTGCCGGTCAGCCAGCTCGGCGTGTCCGTCACCACCCAGACCGCCCAGAGGTTCGGCCTGCACCCGGGCTCCCGGCTCAAGCTGGGCGTACCGCTTGGGGCGGTGACCCTGGCCGTCACCGCGATCATCGCGGTCACCGGCCCCGGCACGGCGTTCTGGCGGTTCGACCCCACGGCCGCGACCCCCACGCTGAACCCGCCGAGCTCCCAGGGCGGGTCGCCGTACTGGATCGGCGGCGTGCTGGCCGACCCGGACAGCGCGACCACCATGCAGACGCTGCTCGGCGCGGCGGACCTGACCGTGTTCTGGGAACTGCCGGTGCAGACCGCCGGGCTGCGGGCGGATCAGGTGCCGGCCCTGCACGCCGCGCTCACCCGGCTCACGGACGCCACCCCCGACCTCAGTGACCTGGCCGCAGGCGCGTCGGCGGCCCAGGTCACCACGCTGCTCACCGGGGCCCTGAGCGAATTCCTGGAGACCCAGGCCGCCATCAACACGATCCTTGCGCTGCTGTTCGTCAGCCTCATCGCCACCGGCGCCGCGGTCATCGCGGTCGCGGCCCGGATGGTCGCGGTCCGCCGGGGCGCCGAGCTGAGCCTGGTCCGGGCCCGGGGTGCGTCGCTGGGCCAGGTGGCCGGCCGCGCGCTGAGCCACACCGCGGTGGTGACCGTCCCCGCCGCCGCGGCCGGGGTAGCGCTGGCCTTCGCCACCGAATCGGCCGGGGCGTCGTCCGCCCTCGGCTGGGCGCTGGCCGCCCTGGTCACCGCGACGGCGCTGGCCGGGCCGGCGCTGATCGCGGCGGGGCACCAGCGCCGCCCCACCCCGGCTCCGCACCCGGCGGTCAGCGAGCTGACCGGCACCCGGCGGGTCCCGGCCCGGCGCTGGGTGGCCGAGGCCGCCGCCTGCGTGGCCGCCGTAGCCGGCCTGGTCGTCCTGCACGACCAGGGGCTGCCTGCGCCCGGCCAGGCCGATCTGCTTCTGGCGCTTACCCCGGTCCTGGTCGCGGTCCCGGTGGTCCTGGTCGTGCTCCGGCTCTACCCGCTGGCGGTACGCGCCCTGCTGGCCCTGACCACCCGCACCACCGGCGCCACCGGTTTCGTGGCCCTGGCCCGGGCCTCCCGCAGCGCCCTGACCGGCGTGCTGCCGGTGTTCGCCCTGGTCCTCGGGCTGACCGTGGCCGCGTTCGCCGGGATGGTGCAGGCGGCCATCGGCCGTGGCGAAGTGGCCGCGTCCTGGCAGGCGACCGGGGCGGACGTGATGATCACGACGTCAGCCCAGCTCGGCACGGGCACCACGGCCGGGCAGATCACCCCGGCCGTGGTGCACGCGTTCGCGGCCGTGCCCGGGGTGCGGCAGGCCGCCGCGGTGTGGCAGACCAGCTGGCAGGGCCCGGGCGGCCAGCAGCTGACCGTGCTGGCCGTCGACCCGGCCGGCTACGCGGCGCTGACCGCCCGCAGCCCGTTCCCGCGGTTCCCGGCGGCCACGATCACCCGGTCCGGGTCCGCCGCCGGCGGCCCGGTGGCCGTGCTCGCCTCGCCGGCGGCCGCGGCGGCACTGGGCCGGGGTACCGCCACGATCACGTCGCCGCCCTACCTGGGGCCACTGCGGGTCCGGGTGGCCGGCCGGGTGCGCACGACCCCGGCCCAGCCCGGTGGCGGCGGCGCGTATCTCATGCTGCCGCTGGAACCGCTGCCCGGCGCCTACGGGCAGCCCGGGCCGCAGACGCTGCTGCTCAACGGCACCGGCATCGACCTGGCCCGGCTGTACGCGGTGCTGAACCGCCTGCTGCCCGCCACCACCACCGTCACCGTGCGCTCGCAGCTTCTGGCCAGCCTGGCCGCGGCGCCGCTCCAGCACGCCGCGAACCTGATCATGGCGCTCAGCGTGCTGGCCGCGGCTGGGCTCGGCCTGTGCACGCTGGTCTTCGGGCTGACGCTGGGTGCTGAAGAACGCGAGCTGATGCTGGCCCGGCTGACCACGATGGGCCACGACCGGCCGGTGCGGCTGGTGCTGGCCGAGGCCCTGCCCGCCGTGCTGGCCGCGGCCGCCGCCGGCGCAGCCTGCGCGCTGGCGCTGCCCCGGCTGGTCGGCCCGGCCATCGACCTGGCCGTGTTCACCGGGCAGGGCGCCCCGGTACCGCTGCGGCCCGGCTGGCTGGCGCTGGGCCTGCCCGCCGGCGCCGTGGTACTGGCTGCGGCGGTCACCCTTACCGCTCAGGCCCGGACGCTGCGCCGTCGTGGTGTCACCGGCATGTTGCGGGCACACTAGGACCAACGGGGAGGAACACGTGGCCACCATCGCCGACCTGGGCGCCGAAGCCGCGCGCCA
Source organism: Streptosporangiaceae bacterium (assembly GCA_036401415.1). Lineage (GTDB taxonomy): Bacteria > Actinomycetota > Actinomycetes > Streptosporangiales > Streptosporangiaceae > Bog-532. The sequence continues at coordinate 19 of DASWVA010000658.1, read as the reverse complement.
GCACCGTGACTACGGTGCC
>DASWVA010000657.1:0-2078 GCA_036401415.1 Streptosporangiaceae bacterium | reverse complement strand
TCAACCGCACCCGGGTCCGCGATCCGGACCGGTTCGCCCGGACCTGCCGGGCCACCGCGCTGGCCCGCGGCTGGGCTCCGCTGTTCCTGCCGACGAGCCGGGAGGATCACGGCGAAGGGCTGGCCCGGCACGCGGTCACGGCCGGGGCCCAGCTGGTGTTCGCGGTCGGCGGGGACGGCACCGTCCGGGCCTGCGCCGGCGTGCTGGCCGGGACCGGGGTCCGGCTGGCCATCGTGCCGCGCGGCACCGCCAACCTGGCGGCGCGGGCGCTGCGGGTGCCGCGGCGGTTGCGGGCGGCCCTGGCCACCGGCTTCGGCGACCACGAGACCGTGCTGGACCTGGGGGTGGCCGACGGCGTGCCGTTCACGGCTATGGCTGGCATCGGCCTGGACGCCGCCGTGGTGGAGGCGACCCGGCGGCTGCTCAAGCTGCGGCTGGGCTGGATCGTCTACGCCGCGGCCGGTCTCAGCCACCTGCACGGAGCGCCCAGCGACTTTACGATCCGGCTGGACGCAGAAGTACCGATGCGACGGGCCGCCCGGTGCGTGGTGGTCGGCAACGCCGGACTGCTGCCCGGCGGATTTCCGCTGCTGCCGGACGCCCGCCCCGACGACGGCCTGCTCGACGTGGGCATCCTGGCTCCGGCCGGCCTGGCCGGCTGGGCCCGGGTCGGCTACCGGGTGCTGGCCCGCAGCCGCCGCGACGACCACCGCCTGGAACGCTTCCGCGCCCGGAAAGTGGAGATCACCGCGGATACCGACCTGCCCCGGGAAGCTGACGGCGAGATCATCAACCCCGGCCGGTCCCTGACTGTCACCCTCCGCCCGCGCGCGCTGATCGTGCGGACCCCGGCACCCTGACGCTGGGCCGGCGATCCGGCCCGGAACGATCCTGCCCGGCCAAAACAAGCAAACGGGTGCGCGCGGTCCGCTGCGCCGGACCGTCGACCGGGCCGAAACGGCCATCCGGCTGACCGTCCTGGTGCTGATCTTCACTGCGGTTCCCGCCACGGCGGTGCTGGCCGGACGGCGGGCGGATCACGACGCGCTGGAGCAGGCCCGGGCCCAGAAGGCCACCACTCATGTGGTCCCGGCCGTGCTGGTCGAGCCGGCCCCCGCCGTCGAGGCGCCCGACCCGTACGCGGGCGCTGAGGTCGTCTGGGTCCCGGCTCGCTGGACCGCCCCGAACGGTATCCACCGGACCGGGGACGGGCTGGCCCCGGCCGAGGCCGGCCTGGGCAGCACCGTGCCGACGTGGGTGGATGCTTCAGGCGACTTCGCCGACCCGCCGCCCGGGCACAGCCAGGTGGCCGGCACCGTGTTCATGGCCGTCACCCTGGCCGGGCTGAGCCTGCTGGCCCTCCTGATCGGCGCCGAATCGGTCAGCCATCACCTGCTGGAACGCCGGCGGCTGAACGGATGGCACGCCCACTGGCGGGCCGTCGCGCCCCGGTGGACCGGCCACCGGACCTGACCCGCGATCAGGCGTGCACCTGGGCCGGCGGCGCTTGCTCAGCCGGGGCGCCGTCGGCGCCGGAGCGGACCACCACCACCGGGCAGGGTGCGGCGTGCAGGCAGTCGCGCGCCACCGGGCCGAGGGGGGTACGGGCCTGCGGCGGGGCGGCGGGGCTTCCCGCGCTGGCGTTTCCCGGACTGGTGCTGCCCAGGACGAGCATCTCCGCGCCGACCGACCGGTCGATGAGCACCCGCGCGGGCAGCCCATCGGCCAGCTCCAGCTGAACCCCGGGTTCTGGCTGAGGTCCGAGCGCTTCGCGCACGACCGCGTTCATCCGCTCCCCCGGGCCCGTCACGGGCACGCCCTCGCTGGCCCTGGGCTGCGGCGCGTAGTGCGGGATGGGCAGCTGCTGGTCACGGACGTGGACCACGTGCACCCGCATGCCTCGCAGTTGCGCCTCCCGGCCCGCCCAGCGCACCGCAGCGACCGATGCGGGCGAGCCGTCGATGCCCACCAGGATTCGTCCTGGGGCGGGGAGGAATCGGGTTGGCATGTTCCCACCTTTCTCGCGTGATCCGCTGACGGCCGCGTGTCGACTGGGATCCGCGCACGTACAGCAGAAC
>DASWVA010000656.1:0-2023 GCA_036401415.1 Streptosporangiaceae bacterium | reverse complement strand
GCCGCCGCCATCATGGCCGTGGCCGCCGTGATCCTGGTCATCTCGCCCACCTGGACCGCCGCGCTGGTGGCCGCGCCCCTGCTCGGCCTGGGATTCGGCACGTACTGGGCCGCCGCGCCCGCGGTGCTGACCCAGGTGCTGCCCGCCGCCTCCAGCCGGGCTAAGGACCTGGCGTGATCAACGTGGCCACGGCGCTGCCGCTGGTGGCGCCGATGATCGCCGGGATCGTGCTGTACACGCTGCACAGCTACCCGGCCCTGTTCGCGCTGTCCGCCGTGGCCACGGCGGCCGGCGGCGTGGCCGTCCTGCGGGTCCGCACCGTCCGCTGACCCGTCCCGCCCCATATTGCCTGCCCACCATCATCCGGTGGATAATCAGTGTTCATCCCGCCGCGCCCTACGAAGGCGAGGACAGCGTGCCCGCAACCGGGGGCGCGGCCACCCAGGCCCGCCCGGCTCCGCCCACCGAGGAGCGCAACGCCCGGACGCTGGATATTGACACGCTGTCCACGCGGGACCTGCTGGACCGGCTGAACGACGAGGACACCCTGGTCGCCCCGGCTGTCCGGCGGACGCTGCCCGCGCTCTCGGCCGTGGTCGACGAGGCCGTGCGCCGGGTGAGCGCGGGAGGCCGGGTGCACTACGTCGGCTGCGGCACGTCTGGCCGGCTGGCCGTGCTGGACGCGGCCGAGCTGCGGCCCACCTTCGGGCTGCCGCCCGGGATGGTGGTGGCCCACCTGGCCGGCGGCGACCCGGCCCTGCAGCAGGCGGTCGAGGGCGCGGAAGACGACTGGGCGGCCGGGGTCGCCGCAGTGGCCGACGTCCAGGCCCGCGATCTGGTCATCGGGCTGACCGCGTCCGGTACGGCCCGCTACGTCAGCGGGGCCCTCGAGCACGCCCAGCGGACCGGGGCGTTCACCGCGGTCATCACGGCCAATCCGGCCGCCCCGCTGGCCGGGCTGGCCGACGTCTGCGTGTGTGCCGACACCGGACCGGAAGCCATCACCGGCTCGACCCGGCTGAAGGCCGGCACCGCCGAGAAGATGCTGCTGAACGCGTTCTCCACCGCCCTCATGGTGCGCACCGGCCGGACCTACTCCAACCTGATGGTTCAGGTCACGCCGGTCAACGCCAAGCTGCGGGCCCGCCAGCGGCGGCTGCTGACCCAGGCCACCGGCCTGCCCCCGGACCAGTGCGCCGCCACCCTGGCCCACGCCGCGGGCGACCTGCGGGTGGCCCTGGTCGTCCTGCTGTCGGGGGCCGGCCCGGACGCGGCCCGGGCCGCGCTCGCCCGGGCCAACGGCGCCGTCCGGGAAGCTCTGGCCGGCCTACGGTGAGACCGGGGCGCTGGCCGCGGCCACCCCGGCCAGCCGCACCGCCCCGGCCACCGGCGGATCGGTCAGCGCGCGCACGTCGCTGCCGGGCAGGCTGGTGCGCGCCGCGATGACCGCGGCCTCCCGCAGCCGCGGGTGACCCATCAGCCCGCCACCCAGGACGACCGGCAGGCCGGCGGGCCCGTCCAGCCGCCGCATGGCCGAGGCCGCCAGCGCGGCCAGTTCCCGGGCCGCCGCCACCGCGATCGACCGCGCGGCCGGATCGTCGGCGTCCAGGACCAGCGGCGCGTGCCGGGCCCACCGCCGCGGGTTCGGGTGGTCGTAGAACATCCGGTGCAGCTCGTCGATGTGGCCGGCGCCCGCGGCAGGCAGCAGCACTTCACCCAGCGGGCCGAGCGGGACGCCCCGGTCACGCCGGTCGAGCAGGGCCCGCACCGCGGCCCGGGTGATCCAGTAGCCGCTGCCTTCGTCGCCCAGCAGGTAGCCGAAACCGCCGGACCGGCTGGTCCGGCCCCGCCAGGTGCCGACCGCGATCGAACCGGTGCCGCAGATGACGGCCACGCCCTCGTCCAGGCCGGCCGCGGGCAGCACCAGCATCGCGTCGTTGACCACGAGCACCGTGCCGGTCCGGGTCAGCGGGGCCAGCCGTTCGGCCAGAAACTCCCGTGCGCCCGGGACGTTGCTGCCCGC
>DASWVA010000655.1:0-3646 GCA_036401415.1 Streptosporangiaceae bacterium | reverse complement strand
ACGCTGTCGCCGCCGCGGGCTCCCTCGCTGTACCGGCGCCCGCGCGCGCGGAAATCGCCGTTCGCGAGCGCCGCGAGCGCGTCCCGGATGGGCTCAAGCTCAGTGTCGGTGTATTTGGCCTCTGCGGGCGTGGTGGGCGCGGGGTGAGGCATTATGCTCCGTCCAGACAATATGCCCGCCGTTTGTGCTGGCGGGCTCTCAGGCCGTACTTCCATCCTCGCTAAGACGGCCTGCTGTTCTCTAGTAAGTTCCCTAGGATGTCCCGATAGAAAGTATTAACCTCACGAGTCTGTCACGATGGAGACAAGGCCTCAGCACTTAGCGTTTATTCGTGTGCCGGTGGTCAGGGCCCAGTCCGGTAGGCCGGTGAGGCAAGGACCGAGAGGACACGTGAGGGAGCGCAGCCACCTGATCGCGTCCGCGGCGTACCAGCCTGAGCCGGCGGCTGCGGCGGCCGCCCGGCGTTTCGTGCGGCAGACTCTCCGGTCCTGGAACATCGCGGAGCGGTCGCCTGAGGCGGACCGGCTGGTCGATGACGCGGTGCTGCTCACCAGCGAGCTGGTCACCAACGCCGTGGTCCACGCGGGCACCACCCTGGACGTCACCTGCGCGATGGCGGCCGGCGAGCTGGAGATCGCGGTTCGCGACCGGCATCCGGCCCGCACCCTGCCGGACATTCCCCAGGCCGCGAGCATGTCGGCCGAGCGGGGCCGGGGGCTGCTGCTGCCGTCCGCGCTCGCCTCCTCCTGGGGGGTCACCTACGCCCGCACGGCCAAGGCCGTGTGGTTCCGCATGAGCCTGGCCCGGGAGGAGGCCGGCGACGACGAGGCCGCGCCACCCGCGGGCCTGCTGGTGGCCGGTGACCCCGCTGGATCCCCCCTCCGCGACGGTACTGAGCTCGCCGCGGCCGGCCCCGCGGCCGCCGCGATGGCGTTCACCGGGACCGACCCGCACACCGACGAGCCGGTCAGCGTGGTCCGGCCGGGGGCCGCCCTGGCCCCGCGGCCCAGCCGTCCTCCGGCGCTGGTCAGCGAGGAGGGCGACGCGGCCGCCGCCCTGCGGCCCGACATCGGCACGCTCAGCTACGACGAGCTGCTGCGGCACACGGTGGAGACCGCTCGCGACGTGATCACCGCCGACGCGGCCTACGCGCTGGTGGCGGACGAGGACGGCGAACTGCGGGTCCGCGCCGCGGCCGGCGTCGGCGTCTCCGAGTCACTGTTCGCCCCGTCGGTGCCCGCGGTCTTCGCCGACGGTGCCGCGGCCAGGTCCCTGGTCACCGTGCCGTTCCTGGTCGACGGTCGGGTGACCGGCGTGCTCGGGGCGGCCGCCACCTCCGCCGACCGGTTCGACGGTACCGACGCGACCAAGCTGCAGCAGGTCGCCGACCGGGTGGCCATGTCGCTGGAGCGGGCCCGGCTCAGCGAACTGGAGCGCAAGCGGCGCGGCCGGATCGGCTTCCTGGCCGAGGCCAGCGAGCTGCTGGCCAGCACGCTGGACCAGGAGAAGACGATCTCGCTGATCGCCCAGCTGGTCGTGCCGCGACTGGCGGCCTGGTGTGCGGTGCTGCTGGCCGACGAGGCCGGGAAGCTGCAGCCCGAGCCGGTGTACGTGTGGCACGCGGACGAGTCCCTCATCGATCCGCTGGCGGGCCTGCTCGCGGCGATCGGGCCGCCCGCGGCCGACGAGGCCGGCCGGAGCTGGTCGCTGGCCATGGACATCGGCCCGGATCTGGCCGACGAGGCGGTGGTCCTGGCCTCCGACGCGGCCTGGTGCTTCCCGCTGGCCGCCCGCGGCCGCAGCCTGGGCGTGGTCGTGATCGGGCGCCCGCGCGGTGACCGGCCGCCGCGCGAGGCGCTGGAGCTGGCCGAAGACCTGGCCCGCCGGGCCGCGCTGGCCCTGGACAACGCCCGGCTGTACGAGCAGCAGCAGCTGACCAGCCAGGCCCTGCAGCGCAGCCTGCTGCCCCCCGAGCTGCCCCAGATCCCCGGTATCGACCTGTCCGTGGCCCACCAGGTCGCAGGTGAGGGCAACGAGGTCGGCGGTGACTTCTACGACGTGTACCCGTCCGGGCCGAACCGCTGGCGGTTCGCCATCGGCGACGTCTGCGGCACCGGGCCGGAAGCGGCCGCCGTCACCGGCCTGGCCCGGCACGCCCTGCGCATCCTGGCCCGCGAGGACCACGACGTGGCCGACGTGGTCGGCCGGCTGAACGAGCTCATCCTCGAGGAGAGCGCCCGGGGCCGCTTCCTCACGCTGCTGCACGGTGAGCTGACCGTGCTGGATGCGGACGGGGCCGTGAACGACGAGGGCGCGCTGTTCCAGGGCGGCGGCGAAGAGGGCCCGCGGCCCGCGGTCCGGCTGCGCCTGGTCTCAGCCGGCCATCCGCTGCCGCTGCTGCTCCGGGCGGCCGACCCGGACGGGATACCGCAGCCCGCGGCCGAGCCGCAGCCGCTGCTCGGCGTGATGGGTGACCTGACCTACACCGCGCAGACGGTCAGCCTGTACCCGGGCGACGTACTGCTGTCGGTCACCGATGGCATCACCGAGCGCAAGGACGCCCGGGGCCGCCTGCTCGACGACGATGACGGCCTGGCCGCGCTGCTGGCCCACTGCCGGGGTCTGAACGCCGGCACGGTGGCGGCCCGTATCGTCCGGGCCGCCGAGGACTTCGGGGCCGCGCCCCGCACCGACGACATGGCCCTGCTGGTCCTGCGCGCCCTCTGAGTCACCCGGCCGTCCGGCCGGCCCTGTCCCGGCCGGTCCGGAATAACCCGCGGGCCTGGCCGTTGTCGCTGAGCATGAGAGCCGTGGGAATCACCGAGTGGGGCGGCCCGGACGCACTGCGCGTACTGGAGCTGCCGGTCCCCGAAGCCGGCCCGGGCCAGGTGCGCGTCCGGGTGCATGCCGCGGCGGTCAACCCGACCGACACGTTGCTGCGCGACGGCAGCCGGGCCGAGGCGCTGCGGGATGTGCCGCCGCCGTTCGTTCCGGGCATGGACGCGGCCGGCGTGCTGGACCAGATCGGCCCCGGCGTCCAGACCAGCCTGCGGGTCGGCGATCCGGTAATGGCCCTGGTGATCCCGGCCGGTGCGCACGGCGCTTACGCCGAGCAGATCGTGGTCCCGGCCGAGTCCGTGGTCCGCGCCCCGGCGGGCGCCAGCCACGCCGAGGCGGCCAGCCTGCTCATGAACGCGCTCACCGTCCGGGCCGCCCTGGACGCACTGGACCTTGAGCCCGGCCAGCTGCTGGCCGTGACCGGCGCCGCCGGCGCCGTGGGCGGTTTCGCGATCGAGCTGGGCAAGGCCGACGGCCTGCGAGTGGTGGCCGATGCCTCGTCCGCGGACGAGAAGCTGGTCGGCTCGTTCGGGGCCGACGTGGTGATACCCCGCGGGGGCGACTTTGGCGCCCGCGTCCGCGAGGTCTTCCCGGGCGGCGCCGACGGCCTCATCGATGCCGCGCTGCTGGACGAGCACGCGATGGGCGCCGTCCGCGACGGGGGCCGGATCGCCACCGTCCGCGGCTACGCGGGCCCGTCCGGAGCCGAGCGGGGCATCACCTTCCACCCGGTGCTCGTCCGCCACCACGCCCGGGAGCAGGCCAAGCTCGACCGCCTCCGCCAGCAGGCCGAACGCGGCCAGCTCAC
>DASWVA010000654.1:0-1648 GCA_036401415.1 Streptosporangiaceae bacterium | reverse complement strand
GACCGGATCCTCACCAGCGATCCCGGCGACCTGACCAAGCTGGCGCAGGCCGCCGGGAACCGGGTCGTCATCGTCGCCTGCTGACCACCGCCTAAGATTCCGCGGGTGAGCACAGTACTGATCATCGGGGCCGGGGATCTGGGGGAGCGGTTCGCGGCCGGGCTGGCCGCGGCGGGCCAGGTGCGGCGGCTGGTCCTGGTCAGCCGGTCCGGGGCGGCCGAGGCCGCGGCCACCATCGCCAGCAGCCACGACTGCGTGGTCGAGTCGGTGGCGGGCGACGCCCGCCGTCCGGGCGAGGTGGCCAAGCTGATCTTCGAGACCGACCCGGACCTGATCGTGGTGTCCGCGTCCAGCCGCGGGCCCTTTGCGCTGGCCGACCGGGACGACGAGGCCGCCCGGGCCATCACCGCCGCCGGGTTCGCGCTGCGCCTGCCCTACAACCTGCCGGTGCCGCTGGCGGTGATGCAGGCCACGGTCGACACCGGCTACCAGGGGCCGGTGGCCAACGTCTCGTTTCCCGACGTGACCGGCCCGGTGCTGGCCCGGCTGGGCCTGGCGCCCACGGTCGGGCTGGGTAACGCGGCCATGATCTTGCTCCGGGCCCGCTCCGTGCTGCGTGCGGCCGGCCCGGAGGCCGAGCTTCCGCTGCTCAGGGTGCTGGCCCACCACGCCCAGCTGGGTGCGGTGCGGCAGTCGCGGCGGCCGGATGACCCGGCCGCCCGGGCCCGGGTGTACGTGGGTGACGACGGCGTCCCCGACGACGCCCTGGCCTACCAGGCGCCACCGCTGGCCCCCAGCCCGGTCCGCTCCAACTTCGCGGCGGCCGCGTCGTCGATCCCCGTCCTGCACGCCCTGCTGCCCGGAGCCGGCCCGCTGCGCTGGTCCACGCCGTCGCCGCACGGCCTGCCCGGCGGCTACCCGGTGCTGATCGACCAGGGTGAGGTGAGCCTGGACCTGCCGCCCGGCGTGACCGAGGACCAGGCCGTCCGGTTCAACGAGCAGCAGGCCCTGGCCGACGGCGTGGAACGGATCGACGAGGACGGCACGGTGCACTTCACCGAGGCCGCCCGGGAGACGGTCGCCGCCATCGACCCGGGGCTGGCCGACCCGCTGGAGATCAGCGCCCTGGCGGCCCGCGCCGACCAGCTCGACGCCGCCCTCCGGTAGCCGGGCCCGGGGCGGCGGGCGCGGCTCGGCAGGACCTGGGGAGAAGTTCCCGGCCCGGGCCGGTCCAGGTCCGTAGGATGCACCGCATGCCACGCATGAACGTCGTGCCGTCAGCGCGGGGGCGCTGGCTCGCGGGGGCCACCGTCATCGCCGGGACGATGCTGGTGAGTGCCTGCGGGTCCTCCCACCCCACCGCCAGCCCGCCGGGCAGGGCCAGCTCCGGGCCCAGTTCCGGAACCAGTTCCGGGCCCAGCGCCATCCCGGGCTCGGGCGCCGGGTCGGCCCCGGCCGCGGCGCCCTCCACGGTGGCCGCGGCCGCCCCCGCCACCGCGCCGGCCAGCCCGGCGGTGAAACCCACGGCGCCGGTCAACCCCGGTGGCCCGGACGAGTCCAGCACCCAGACTTGCGCCTACAAGGCGGCCCACGACCGGTTCATTCTGATCAGTCAGGCCCAGGCGGCCAGCACCGGGGCGCTCACCGT
>DASWVA010000653.1:0-8157 GCA_036401415.1 Streptosporangiaceae bacterium | reverse complement strand
GTGGTCCAGCAGCCATTTGATCTTGCCGCCCGCGAAGTAGGTCGCCGGGGGCAGGCCGGCCTTGTGCCGGATGACGTCACCGGCGCCGGACCGCTCCAGCTCGGAGGCGATCCGGTCGGTCCGGGTGTCCTGCCAGACGATCGCGTTGTAGTACGGGCGGCCGGTGTGCCGGTTCCAGATCAGCGTGGTCTCGCGCTGGTTGGTGATGCCGAAGCTGTCCAGGTCCGAGGCGGACAGGTTCTTGCTGTTCAGCGCGGTCTGAATGACCGAAGAGGTCCGTTCCCAGATCTCCACCGGATCGTGCTCGACCCAGCCGGACTGGGGCAGGATCTGGTTGTGCTCGAGCTGGTGGCGGCCGATCTCGTTGCCGCCGTGGTCGAAGATCATGCATCGCGTGCTGGTCGTGCCCTGGTCCACCGCAGCCACGAAATCGGCCATCGTTGGTCTCCTCCTTGAGTCTGCTTCGATTGCCGCGGGGCGGCTAGGCGCCGGTGACGGTCTCGTCCGCGGGCACCCCGGTCTCCTGGATCGGGCCTTCGACGTCCTCGGCCGCCTGGAGCCGGGCGTGCAGCACGTCGCCGATGAACAGGTCGTAGATGATCACGCCGATGACGCCTCCGATCAAGGGCCCGACGATGGGTATCCAGAAGTAGGCGCTGAAGTGCGCGCCGCCCGCGTTGTAGGACCCGGGCAGGGCCACCTTCCCCCAGCCCGCGAGCCAGGCGAAGAGCCGGGGCCCGAAGTCACGGGCCGGGTTGATGGCGTAGCCCGCGTTCGCGCCGTACGAAATTCCGATCGCGGCCACGATGAAGCCGATGATCAGCGGCCCGAGGTTGGAGCCGACCGCGGTGTTCCGGGCGTCGATGACGGCCACCACGAACATGACCAGGAACGCCGTGCCGACGATCTGGTCGATCAGCGGGCCGACCGTCGAACCGTGGAAGTACGGCGCCGGGAAGGTGGCGAAGATCGAGAACGTGGCCAGCGCGCCACCCCCGCTCTTCGGGGTCTTCGCGGCCACGTCGAAGGCGTTGATCGCGGAGTCGTAGACCATGTACACGATCGCGGCGCCGGTGAAGGCGCCGAGCACCTGGGCGGCCCAGTACGGCACGAGCTTGCGCCAGGGGAACCTGCGCCGCACGGCGAAGGCCAGCGTGACGGCCGGATTGAGGTGCGCCCCGCTGACGCCGCCGGCCACCCACACCGCGAACGCGACCGCGAAGCACCAGCCGAACACGATCAGCAGCCAGTCACCCGCGGCCAGGAAGATGGTGGTCGGCGTCTCGGCGCGCCCCGAACCGGGCAGGGCGGCGACCGCCATGGCCACGCAGCCGTCGCCGAACGCGAGGATGATCAAAGTGCCGAGGAACTCGGCCATCAGCTCGCCCCACAGGCCGCTGATGCGTCCTATCGTGCGACCTTCGCCCCGGGCCAGCAACGGCGTGATATCGGACATCAGACCCCCTTGAGTCAGCCCTGCAGCCACTGACAACGGTCGGCGGTGACGGGATGATCGGGCTAGTACGGCATGATCTTCGAGGTCTTGGAGCAACTGCTAATTCTGAAAGTACGCCTTTAGGTCGCTGGGAAAAAGACACGGTTCATGCCCAGTAATCACGGGGCGACAGCGCTGCGGGCCATGCTGGGCCGCTAGCCGCCCAGCATGGCCCGCAGCTTGCCCACGGTGGCCCAGTTGCGGGCGGTGCCGGTCCGGGAGGCGGTGGTGCGGGACAGCTGGGCGGACAGCTCGCTGCGGCCCAGCCCGTCCGGGGTGTGCAGGAACATGGTCCGGCCGACGATCACCGCCTGGTCCTGGCAACCTTTGGCCTGGGCACGCCTGGCCGCCTCGGCCACCTGGGCCTGCTCATCGCCGGTCAGCTCGGCCCGGCGGAACACCGCGTGCACGGCCCTGGGGTTGTCCTCGCCGGGGAACGGGTTGTCCTCGATGACCTGCGCGAGCTCCGCCGCGGTGACCACGACCACGCCGCAGCTGACGTTCAGCCGGGCGGCGATGGCCTGCTCCAGCTCATCCGCGAGCCTGGCGGGGTCAGCTTCCCCGCTGGTGAACACCGCGTTGCCGCTCTGGATGTAGGTGGCCACGTCGGTGTGGCCGAGCTCGGCCAGCAGGGCACGCAGATCGGCCATCGCGACCTTGTTGCGGCCGCCGACGTTGATGCCCCGCAGCAGGGCGACATGGGTGGGCACTCCCGCATCCTGCCACGCCCGGGCCCGGCCGGAGGCGACGGATCAGGCCCTGCTCACGTAATGTAGCCACTATGCCGGGGGCAAAGGCAACGGTCGTTGACGCAGCGGGCCGGGAAGTCACCGTGACCAACCCGGACAAGGTGTACTTCCCGCAGGCCGGCCACACCAAGCTGGACCTGGTCCGCTACTACCTGTCGGTCGCGGACGGGGCGCTGCGCGGGGTGGCCGGGCGGCCGATGGCGCTCAAGCGGTTCGTGAACGGCGCCGAGGGGGAGGCGTTCTTCCAGAAGCGGGCGCCGGACAAGCGGCCGGATTTCATCGGGACGGTGGAGCTGAAGTTCCCGTCCGGCCGGACCGCGAGCGAGGTGGTGGCGCAGGACGCGGCCGCGCTGGCCTGGGTGGTCAACCTGGGCTGCATCGACCTCAACCCGCACCCGATCCGGGCCGCCGACCTGGACCACCCGGACGAACTGCGGGTCGACCTGGATCCGGTGCCCGGGGTGGAGTGGTCGCAGATCATGGACGTGGCCCTGGTGGCCAGGGCCGTGCTCGAGGATTTCGGGCTGGTGGCGTGGCCGAAGACGTCCGGGTCACGGGGCTTCCACATCTACTGCCGCATCGAGCCGCAGTGGCCGTTCACCGACGTCCGCCGGGCCGCGGTGGCGCTGGCCCGGGAGATCGAGCGCCGCGCCCCGGACATTGCCACCAGCAAGTGGTGGAAGGAAGAGCGGCACGGAGTCTTCGTCGACTACAACCAGAACGCCAAGGACCGGACCGTGGCGTCCGCGTACTCGGTCCGGCCGCTGCCCGACGCCCGGGTCTCCACGCCGCTGCACTGGGACGAGGTGGAAGGCTGCGATCCGGCGGCGTTCACGCTGGTGACGGTGCCGGAGCGGTTGGCGTCGGCCGGTGACCCGTGGGCGGGGATGGACGACGCCGCCGGCTCGATCGCGGGGCTGCTGAGCTGGCCGACCAGGACGAGGCCGCGGGCCTGCCGGACGCGCCGTGGCCACCGCACTTCGTCCGCCAGGCGGGCGAGGCGCCGCGGGTCCAGCCGTCCAAGCGCCGGCCCGGCAAGACACCAGGGAAGGCACCGGGGGCAGGCAGCCCGGCGGGCCGCCGTCAGTCCAAGATGCCCCTGATCGAGATCGCCCGGGCCCAGACCAAGGCTGAGGCCATGGCCGGGTTCGAACAATGGAAAGAACGTCATCCGGCCGTCTGGCCCCACCTGGCCCCGGCCGACGTGCTGGTCGACTCGATGCGCGGCCGCAGCTCGACCTGGACCCGGCTCCGGCTGAACCTGCAGCACGTCCCCGACGACGAGCGGCCGGAGCAGGAACCCCTGGAGGTCGACTACGACCCGTGGGGCGGCTACGGCCCGGGCGGGCCCGGCGGTCCGGGTGGCCCGGCGGGTTCTGAGGCCTGAGCCGCCAGGGCGGCGCCCAGGCCGGCCGACAGGGGCGTCCGCGCGAACAACGTGGCCTGAAGCGCGTGGTACAGATCCGGCTTGCCGTCCCAGGTGGTGTGACCGGGCTGGTTGGCCGGAGTCAGCTCGTGACGCCAGCTGCCCTGGCGCCGGTCGATCAGGTACAGCGCGGCGTGATCCCAGAAGCGGCGGTACCAGCGGTCATAGGTGAGGTCGCCGGTGGCCCGGTACAGGTAGGCGGCCGCCCCGATCGCCTCGGTGAGGACCCAGTGGAAACGGTCGGCCACGCAGACCGCGCCGTCGGTGCCGATCGTGTAGGCGAACCCGGTGCGCTCGGAGTCCCACCCGTCCGCCACCGCCCGGCTGAACAGGTGCCGGGCGGCGTCCAGCATCCAGTCGTGGCCGGGGCCCGCCTGCGCCCGCAGCTGCAGGAGCAGGCGGGCCCACTCCAGCGAGTGCCCGGGGGTGTAGCCGTAGGGCCGCAGCACGTCCCGGGGCTGGTCCCGGTGGAACTCGGGCTGCGGCCGCCAGTCCGCGGTGAAGTGCTCCGGGATCCGCCAGCCGTCCCCGGCCGCAAAGCCGCCGATGATCCGCTCGGCGATGGGCACGGCGCGGGCCAGGTATCCGCGGTCACCGGTGGCTTCGGCCGCGGCCATGAACGCCTCGACCAGATGCATGTTGGGGTTCTGGCCCCGGTAGTCCTCCCGGGCGGCGAACGCGCGGTCCCAGCCTTCGATGTAAAGACCGGACGCAGGCTCGAAAAACCGGGTCGCGATCAGGTCGGCGGCTTCGGCGATCAGCTCCGCGGTGCCCAAACCGGCCTGGGCGGCCGTGCTCGCGGCGAGCAGGACGAAGGCGTGACCGTAAGTCTGCTTGCGCGAGTCGGCGGGCCCCTGCTCGCCGGACCGGGGCGAATACGCCGACCAGTACCAGCCGCCGTACCGCCGGTCGTGGAACACCTCGCGCAGGCCCTCCAGCCCGTGCTCGGTGAGCGCCGTGCCGCCGGGGCGGCCCAGCAGGCTGCCCAGGGCAAAACAGTGCACCAGGCGGGCGTTGACCCACAGTTGCTTGGGCCGCCCATGGACCGGGGCGCCGGAATCGCCCAGCTCCCACAAGCCGCCCGCGCCGAAGTCGGCCGCGCCGAGGTAGAAGTCCAGCAGCCGCCCGGCCTCCGCGCTCAGCCAGTCCCGGTGCCCGGGGTTGTCGATCCACGGGGTCAGCATGTGTCGCCTCCTGGCCTGGTCACAAGTGGGTGAGCATGCCGCCGTCCGCGACCACCGGCGAGCCGGTGATGAAGCTCGCCTCCCCGGACACCAGGAAGGCGATCACCCGCGCCACCTCGGCCGGTTCGGCCATCCGGCCGAGGGTGCGGTCACCGGGTTCGGCCCGCCCGGGCGGCAGGCCCTGAGCCTGCGCATGCTGCCGGGACATCGCGGTGTCGACACTGCCGACGATCAGCGGCACGACGCGGATGCCGTCGGCCGCGTAGTCGATGGCCATCTGGCGGGACAGCGCCAGCACCGCTCCCTTGCTGGCCGCATAGGCGGCCAGGTCGGGCACGGTGGCCAGGGCGTGGACCGAGGACAGGTTCACGATGACCCCACCGCCCGCCGCGCGCAGCCGCGGGATGGCCGACCGGCAGGTCAGGTAGGTGCCCTTGACGTTGACCGCGAAGACGCGATCCCACTCCGCCTCGTCGGTGGTGGCCACGTCGTGACAGGCCAGGATGGCGGCCGTATTGACCAGGGCCGTGAGCGGGCCGCGTTCGGCCGCCGCGGCCACGGCGTCTTCGACCTGGGCGGCGGAACTGACGTCGCCGCGCAGTACGGTGCTGGCGGGCTGCAGGCCGGCCAGCCGGGCCGGGAGATCGCCGGCGTCGGCGGAGTCCAGGCCGACGACAGTCATCCCGCGTGCGGCCAGAACGAGCGCGACCGCCCGGCCGATCCCGCCCGCGGCGCCGGTGACCAGCGCGACCGGCGGCTGGCTCTCGGCGGGCTGGCTTCCGGCGGGCTGGCTCTCGGGGGCGGTCATGGGCGGAAGTCAGCGCGGTCGGGGCGGCCCAGGCCCGGGCCGGCCGGGAACGCCTGCAGGTAGCTGGCTTCGATGCGGCTGAAGCCGGTCCGGATGTGCTCACGGATCGCTTCCCGGGCGGCGTCCTGCTCACCGGCACGAATGGTCTGCGCGATGCGGGTATGACCGCTCGCCGTGTCCGCGCGCCACTGCGGGCTGCCCACGTCGCGCGACAGCATGAACCAGTAGGCCGGCATCCGGAGCTGTGACCAGGCGCGGTACAGGCGCTCGTGCCGCGCGGCCCGGTAGATGGCGTCGTGGAACCGCACGTCCAGGTCGGCGGCGGTCCGCTCACTGATCCGGGGGGACATGGCGGCGGTGAACTCCTCCAGGGCGGACTCGATGCTGGCCAGGCCGGCGCCGGTGCCCCGCCGGATGGCGAGGCTGACCGCGAGCGGTTCCAGGGCCGAGCGCAGGGTGTAGATCTCATGCAGGTCGCGCAGGGTCAGCTCCACCACCGTGACACCGCGGTGGCGCGACGAGCGGATCAGGCCCTCACGCTCGAGGCAGACGAACGCGACCCGGACCGGGCCCCGGCTGACCTGCAGTCGTTCGGCCAGATCTTCCTCCCGCAGGCGCTGGCCGGCACTCAGCTCCCCGTGCAGGATGGCCTCGCGCAGCCGGTCGGCCACGTCATCGCCGAGTGACTTGCGGTGGGGGGGCGTCAGCGCCGAGCCGGCCGGCCCGGGCCGGGTCACTGTTTGACCGCGCCGAAGGTGAGGCCGCTGATGAAGCCCCGTTGCACCGCGATCGTGGCCAGCAGGGCGGGCACCACCACGATGAGCCCGGCCGCGGCCAGTTCGCTCCAGTTGGAGGTCACCGTGCCCACGTAGGAGTAGACGGCCACCGGCGCGGTCTGGGTGCGCGGGCCGGTGAGGATGGCCGCGCCGAAGTACTCACCCCAGGAGGCCAGGCCGACGAGCAGGCCGACCGTGGTGATGCCCGGCCAGACCGTCGGCAGCACCACCCGCCACAGCGCCCGCAGCTTGCTGCACCCGTCGATCCAGGCCGCCTCGTCCAGTTCGCGCGGCACCTCGGCGAAGTAGACGCGCATGAGCCAGACCGTGAACGGGAGCAGGCCGGTCTCGTAGGCCAGGACCAGCCCCGGATAGGTGTCCAGCAGGTTCAGGTGCTGGTAGATGATGTACAGCGGGATGATGAAGATGGCCGGGGGCGCCACGTAGGCCAGGATGAACCACGAGTTGATGATCCGGCCACCGCGGACCGGGGACCGGGCGAAAGAGTAACCGGCCGGCACGCCCAGGACCAGGGCCACGGCGGTCGACGCGAACGCGACGATGACCGAGTTGAGGATGGACTTGCCGAACTGGCCGGTCAGCAGCGTGGTGAAGTTACTGGTGGTGGGTTTGGACAACCACTTCGGCGGCAGGGCGAACGCGGCACTGGACGTCTTGAACGCGGTGGACAACAGCCAGAACAGCGGCAGCAGCACGAACACCGCGGCGATGATCAGCAGCAGGAAGGTGAGCGTGCTCCCGCCGACGCGGCCGATCATTCTCGGTCCCCGGCGCGGGCCGGGCCGGGGTTGGGCCTGAACGCTCATGACAAGCTCCTGTTCTGCCTGCGGTGCTGCCTGATGGGCGGGGTCACCGGCGTCGCGAGAAGGCGAAGAGCACCAGCAGGGGCACCGCCATCACCACCAGCAGCAGCATGGCCAGCGCGGCCCCGTAACCGATGTTGTTGAAGACGATCGTCTGCTGGTAGACGTAGAAGTTGAGGACGGTCGTGTTGAGCCCGGGGCCGCCACCGGTGAGGATCTGGAACAACGCGAACTGCTGGAAGGCGGCGACCGTGCGCAGCAGCGCGGCCAGGACCAGGGCCGGGCGGATCGCGGGAAAGGTCACGTAGCGGAACCGGGCCCACGCCCCGGCCCCGTCCACCAGGGCGGCTTCGATCGGATCCTTCGGGGCCGACATCAGGGCGGCCAGCACGATGACGGCCACCACCGGCACGCCGCTCCACAGGTCGACCAGGACCACCGACGGCATGGCCGTGGTCGACGAGGCCAGCCAGTTCGGCTGGGGCAGATGGGCGAGGCTCAGGAAGTAGTCGATCCAGCCCTGCGAGGTGTTGAGCAGGGCGCCCCAGCTGATCGCGGCGGCCACACCGGCCACCGTCAGCGGCAGCAGGAAGATGACCCGGAACACCGAGATGGCCCGGTTCTTGCGGGTCATGAGCAGGGCCAGACCCAGCCCCAGCAGGGTCTCCAGGCCCACCGCCAGCACCACGTAGATCAGCGTGTTGAGCAGGACCGTGTGCACCTCGGAGTCGTCCAGCAGGTGCGCGTAGTTGCCCAGGGTGAGTGGGAAGACGCCGTTGTGGGTGCTGGTGACGCTGGAGAAGCTGAGGCCGAGGCCGATCACCAGCGGGACCGCGGTGATGATGAACACCGCCAGGAACGCGGGCAGGGCGGCCAGCCGGAAGAACCTGCGGTC
>DASWVA010000652.1:0-1623 GCA_036401415.1 Streptosporangiaceae bacterium | reverse complement strand
GACAGCCCCGCCCGCCAGCTCCGCGATGACCGCGCCGAACACCACTATCCACCCGGCCAGGCCGCCCTGGAACGGCCGGGCCAGCAGGGGGACCCGTCCCCGCCCGGAAGCGTCCAGCGGCATGAGCCCGCTCATGGATCCATGGTCTTTCAGCCGACCCCGTAGTGCACCAGCAGCTGCTCCAGGAAGTGGGAGGACAGCTGGCAGCCAGCCAGTACGGCCGGGATCGTCGCCCAGACCCCGATCCGTGACCACCGGACCATCGACGCGCCGGCGCCGATCAGTACCAGCGTGCCCCACCAGGCCAGGTTGTGCGCGTCGATGGCCTGGGCGGCCAGCCGCAGGCACTGGGTCGTCTGGTCGGTCGGCAGGGCGTCGCAGGCGGCCCGCGCGCTGCCGTAGGAGCCGTTGAGCTGTCCCGGGCCGGTGGGCCACAGCAGCCAGATGAACAGTGCGGGCGCAGTGGCGCCCAGGTGCCACCAGCTGGCGGGCTCCAGGGCGGACCAGCGCGTCAGCTGCCACTGGGCGACCGCAAAGCCGTACGCCACCGCGATCGGCAGCAGCAGCGCCAGCACCGCGGCCCCGATGAACAGCCGGTTGGTGACCGCGCCGCCCACCAGCTCGGCCAGCAACGCCCCGGCCACCACGATCCACCCGGTCACGCCGCCCTCGAACGGACGGGCCAGGAAGGGTATGGGCGCCGGCGCGAAGTCGCCCCGCGAGGTGACGCGGCTCATAGCTCCATGGTCGCTCCGCCATGTCGTCCAGTGACAGCGCTTTTACGTAACAGTGTCTGAACCCGCCGCTACCACGCGCCTGGTGGCGCCCGGGTCACCCCGGGCGCCGCTCGTCAGCGTTCCGGCGGGGTGTGCATCAGCTTCTTGTTGACGAATTCGTCGATGCCGAGCGGGCCGAGCTCGCGGCCGACGCCAGAGCGCTTGGTCCCGCCGAACGGCAGGTCCGGGCCGCCGCCCTCGGCCGAGTTGACCCAGGCCATGCCGACATCCAGCCGGTCAGCGACGTCCACGGCCAGCTGCTCATCGCTGCTGAACACCGCCCCGCCCAGGCCGAACGCGCTGCTGTTGGCCAGCTCGACCGCCTCGTCGGCGTCGCGCACCTTGTAGACCACCGCGGCTGGGCCGAACAGTTCCTCGCGGTAGGCGCGCATCTCCGGGGTGACCCCGGTCAGCACGGTCGGCTCGACGAACGAGCCCGGCCCGTCCAGGCGCTTCCCGCCCAGCTCCACCCGTGCACCCTTGTGCACCGCGTCTTCGATCTGTTCCATGATCGTCTGGGCGGCCCGCTCCGACGACATCGGACCGTAGCTGGTGCCCGGGTCGGTCGGGTCGCCGGTGACGTAACCGGACATGGCCGCGGTGAACTCTCGCAGGAACTCCTCGTACACCGAGTCGGCCACGATCATCCGCTTGGAGGAGTTGCAGGCCTGGCCGCCGTTCTCCATCCGGGCCGCGGCCGCGGTCCTGGCCACCGCGGGCAGGTCGGCCCCGTCGAGCACGATGAACGGGTCCGAGCCGCCCAGCTCCAGCACGACCTTCTTCAGGTGCTGCCCGGCCGCGGCCGCCACCGCCGACCCGGCCCGCTCGCTGCCGGTCACCGACACCC
>DASWVA010000651.1:0-1618 GCA_036401415.1 Streptosporangiaceae bacterium | reverse complement strand
GGCCCGGAGCGGACCGGGCCGGGGCCGGTGACCATGGCCGGCCAGTCAGTCATCGCCGGGTCACTCCCCGGCCGTCAGGCCCTTCAGGCCGCCCAGAATTCCGCCGCCTGGACCCGGGCCTATTTGTGGCGCGCGGCCGTGGGCGACTTCGCCTGCGGCGTCGTCGCCGGGGTCATCGCGGTCCAGGCCCGGTTCGCCAGCCAGGGCTCGCAGCCGGTCGCGTACCTGGTCTTCACCGGCGCGCTCCCGCTGCTGTGGGCGTTCTCGGTCGCCGTGGCGGGCGGTTATGACTCCCGGTTCATCGGGCTCGGCTCGGATGAGTTCCGGCGCATCGGCAACGCCGCGGTCTGCCTGACCGCGACGGTGGCCATCGTCTCCTACGCGTTCAAGCTGGACATCGCCCGTGGCTACGTGGCCGTGGCCATGCCCTCGACCGCCCTGGGCGACCTGGCCATGCGGTACTGGCTGCGCAAGCACCTGCACAAGGCGCGCCGGGCCGGCCAGTGCCTGCGCCGGGTGGTGATCGTCGGGCACGCGCCGGCCGTGGCCGAACTGTCCCTGATGCTGAGCCGCCACAGTTACCACGGCATGTCAGTGGTCGGCGCCTGCCTGGCCGGCGCCCCCCGCCCGCCCGCGGTCGGGGGGATCACGGTGTTCGGCGGCCTGGACACCATCACCACCGCGGTCGACCACTTCGGGGCCGACACGGTGGCGGTGCTCTCCTGCCCGGAGATGGACGGCAACCGGCTGCGCCAGCTCGGCTGGGACCTGGAAGCGACCAGCACCGACCTGTACGTGGCCCCCGCCCTGCTGGACGTGGCGGGCCCGCGGACCACCATCCGGCCGGTGGCCGGCCTGCCCCTGCTGCACGTCGACCAGGCCGAACTGGGCGGGGCCAAGCGGGTGATCAAAGGAGCCTTCGACCGGGCCGCCGCCGGGGCCATGCTGTTCATGCTGGCGCCCATGTTCGCGGCCGTCGCGGTGGCCATCCGCGTCACCGACCACGGGCCGGTGTTCTTCCGGCAGACCCGGGTGGGCAAGAACGGCGGCACCTTCCAGGTGTGGAAGTTCCGCACCATGGTGGTCGACGCCGAAGCCCGCCAGGCCCAGCTGGCCGGGCAGAACGAGTCGGCCGGCGGAATGCTGTTCAAGATGCGCCGGGACCCGCGCATCACCAGGGCCGGCGGCTGGCTGCGCCGCTGGTCCCTGGACGAGCTGCCGCAGCTCATCAACGTCGCGCTCGGTGAGATGTCGCTGGTCGGGCCCCGCCCGGCGCTGCCCGCCGAGGCCGAGAAGTACGGCTTCGAGATGCAGCGGCGGCACAAGGTCAAGCCCGGCATCACCGGCCTGTGGCAGGTCAGCGGGCGTTCGGACCTGCCGTACGACGAAGCCGTCCGGCTCGACGTCCGGTACGTGGAGAACTGGTCGGTCGCCCTCGACCTGCAGATCCTGTGGAAGACCTGTTCCGCGGTGGTCCGCGGCTCCGGCGCCTACTGACGGTGTTCAGCGCGGGCGGCGGACCCGGCCTTCGTCCCAGACCGGCTCGGCGGTCTCGCGGACCCGGCCGTCCATGCCGAACACCAGGTAGCGGTCGAAGGACCGCGCGAACCAGCGGTCG
>DASWVA010000650.1:0-5142 GCA_036401415.1 Streptosporangiaceae bacterium | reverse complement strand
CGGCACCTGCGGCAGGTTGAAGTCCATGCGTGCGGTCAGAGGTTCCATGTTGCCCCCGGTGACCAGGGCGCCGAAGTCGCGGAACACCACCCCGCACAGGATGTGCAGTCCTGAGTGGGTCCGCATCAGCGCCGTGCGGCGCCCATCTTCGACCGCGCCGCGGACCGTGGTGCCGGGGGGCGGGAGGGGGTCACCTTCGGCCGGGATCAGGTAGAGATCTTCGGCCTGGCGAGCGCCTTCGATGCGGGTCTGCACGCCGCCCCAGAGCAGTACGCCCTGGTCGGGCGGCTGACCGCCACCGCCCGGGTAGAACGCGGACCGGTCCAGCACGATGCCGTCCGGGCTGGACGCGAGCACGATCGCGTCCCATTCGCGCAGGGTCTGGTCGTCCAGTTCGAGCCGGTGCGTGCGCCCCAGGTCATCAGCCACCCGGGCAGCCTACTGCGAGGGTGGCGGGGCCGCCGGCGGCACTGCCGGGGCCGGAGCGCCGCGTCAGGCGGCGCGGCGGGCGATCAGGAGGCGCCGGATCTCGGCGGTCTCCTCGTCGCTGTAACGGTCGAGGATCGCCTCGAGGTCGTTCAGCTCGGATGTGGTGGTGTAGGTGGACAGCTCGTGCTGCAGGGTCCGGCGGGCGGCGCGGGCGTGCCGGGTGCCGCGGAAGTCACTCCGGATCGCCGTGAGCCGCCGGCCGAGCGTGGTGCTGGTCTCCATTTCTTTCCATCCTCTGTTGGTCGGTGATCCTTCCCCTCCAGTGTCGCTCCCGATGACTCATGCGTCCAATGACTAAAAAGCAACTGACCCATGAGCTAGCGTCATGACTGTGGATACCGATGCGCTGCGCTGGTTTCAGCAGGTCGCCGACGGAACGACCGTCACCGAGGTGAGTGAACTGGAGGGCGTGACCCAGTCCGGCGTGTCCCGGGCCCTGGCCCGGCTGGAGACCGAGCTCGGCACCCCGCTGCTGCAGCGTTCGGGCCGCATCCTGCGCATGACGCACGCCGGCGCGGTGTTCAAGCACCACGTCGACGCGATGCTGCACCAGCTGGACGACGGGATCGCCGCGGTCAACCAGCTGCTCGAGCCGGACACCGGAACCGTGGCCCTGGCCTTCCAGCACTCGCTGGGCACCTGGCTGGTGCCGTACCTGGTGCGCAGCTTCCGGACGGCCCACCCGGGCGTCCGGTTCGAGCTGACCCAGGTCCGGGACGAGCTGCACTCGGCGGCGCTGGCCGGCGGCCAGGCCGATCTGGAGATCGGCACCCGGCGGCCGCACGACCCGGCTCTGCAGGCCCGCCAGCTGGCCCTGGAGCCGCTGCGGCTGGCCGTGCCCCACGACCACCGGCTGGCTGGGCAGGAACGGCTCTGGCTGGCCGACGCCACCGGCGAGCCGTTCGTGAGCCTGCGCCTGAACTCGGCGCTGCGGCGGCTCACCGACGAGCTGTGCGAGGCGGCCGGATTCCGGCCGGACGTGGTGTTCGAGGGCGACGACCTGTCCACCGTGCGCGGCTTCGTCGCGGCCGGGCTGGGCGTGGCGGTGGTGCCGGCCCCCCGGGCCGGCTCACCTGAGTCCGCCACCGGCCCCCTGGTCTACCTGGAGATCCTCGACCCCGGGGCCGTCCGGGAAATCACCCTGACCTGGTCCGCTGACCGGCGGTTGCTCGCGGCGGCCGAACTGTTCCGGCGCTATGTTCTCCGCCGGGCCACGGCGGGCCGGGTCCCGACGCTGTCGCCGTGAGGCCGCCCGGGATCACCAGGTCAACCGGTCGGGACGGCCGCGCGGCGGCTTGGGCGGGCGGAGCGGCGAGGCGGTCCGGGTCCACGTGCGCCGCTCCTGCCGCCAAGAGCGCATCGGCTCGGGCAGCGGCATGAGCAGGAACGAGTCCGGCCAGTCGGCCGCGGTGTAGCCGGCCCCCAGGTCGCAGTGGTGCAGCTCGATCTCGACCAGCCGCCGGACCAGCAGCTCACGGGCGGGAAACGGGTCCAGACCCGGCACCCCGGTCACTTCGGCGTCCCAGTCCTCGTCGGGCAGCCGCCGGACGACCGTGCGGAAGGCCATGGCGGTCGCGGCCACGTCGTCCAGCAGCTCGGCCCGGGGCAGGCCTGCGCCGTGCTCGATGCCGGCTTCCCGCGCCGCCGGGCTGGCGTAGGCGGGCCGGGGCTGCCCGGTGCGCACCCCGGTGACCAGGTTCCGCAGCGCGTCGGCGCCGCGGGCCACGTGGGCCAGCACGTGCGCCCGGGTCCAGCCGGGCAGCAGCGACGGGGCCCGCAGGTCGCCCTCGTCGATGATCCGGGCGGTGCCGAGCAGATGCTGGACCGCGAAGTCGATCTGATCGTTCAGCGCCTGCAGGGCCGGGTCCATCTGACCACTGTAAGACGGTGCGCCGGGAAGCGCCCCGGCCGGCCGCGGGGCCGCCGCGGGAGCGTCAGTCCAGGCCAGGCTGGCCGGGCGCCCAGAACGGCTTGGCCCGGACGGCTTGGCGGGGCCAGCCCCGCTCGGCTACGAAGTGACGGCGCAGCCACTGCACGGTGCGGGCCTCGCCGGCCAGGTAGACGGCGCCCGGCTCGCGGGGCAGCTCGAGCCGGCGGGCGGCTTCCAGCAGGCTGGCCGAAGCGGCCGCCGGGCGCCCGTCCCGGTACAGCCAGGGGACGTCACGGTCCATCGGCAACCGGTCCGCGGCGGTGCCGACCTCCAGCAGCGGGTAGGCCGGGGTGCCTGCGGGCAGGGCGGCCAGCATCGCACCGAACGCCACGGCGGCCGTCTCATCCCCGGCGAACACGTGGTACGGCACGTCGTCCCGGAGCACCAACGAGCCCTCCGGGCGGCCGAAGGTCACGGGCTGGCCGGCCCGCAGCTCCCGGGCCCAGCGGGCGCCGGGCCCGCCGGTCTGGTGGTCCAGCACGCCCAGCTCCAGGGCGCCGTCGTACCGCCAGACCGAATAGGTGCGCAGGAGGCCCCGTGGCCGTCGCCAGGTGCACGGGTCCAGCGGGTCACTGACGTGGACCCGGATCTGCTGGCCGGGCACCCAGGCCAGCTGGGCAACCTCGTCGCCCTCGATCCGGATACGCCGCAGGCGCGCGCTGACCGGTTCGATCGCGGTGACCGTTCCGGTCACCGCGAGGGCGCTGAGCACCCGGCCCACGATCCGCCGGGGCCGGGCCGGGGAAGTCGCCGCAGTCATGGGCGAAACGATATAACTCGATCTGCTGATGATCAAGCTATATCGCGTTGCGCGCCTGGAGAAAGTTGAGCGCGGTGAGGCTGAGGACCGGGCGGCCGCCGGCGGTGAGCATCTCGCCCCTGGTGTGCACCAGGCCGCGGTTGGTCCTGGACCGGGACCGGCGGGCCGAGACGATCGTGGTCCGGATCCACAGCTCGTCGCCGGGCCGCAGCGGGCTGGGCCAGCGGATCTCATCGATGCCGGGCGAGGCCAGGCTGGCCACCCGGGACAGGTAGTGGTCGGCGTACAGGCGCATGAATATCCCGGCCGTGTGCCAGCCGCTGGCGATGATGCCGCCGAACGGCCCGGTGGCCGCCCACTCCGGGTCCACGTGCATCGGCTGCGGGTCGAACCGCCGGGCGAACTCGATGATCTCGGGCTCGGACACGCTGGCGTAGCCGTATTCGTAGACGGCGCCTTCGGTGTAGTCCTCGAAGTACCGGTCCCCGAGCGGGACCGCGAAGTCGGTCTCGCTCAGCGTGCGCGTACTGATCGGCTCTGCCTCGGTCATGCTGGCCATCCTGCCAGCCGCCCATCTGAGCGCTGGGTCCGGTCAGCTGGCCCGCATGCGGTTGTTCCGTGCGTGGTGCTCGACCTCGGCCAGGCCCAGCACCTCCAGCACGGGTGGCACATAGTTGCCGAACCGGCCGCGCAGCCCCTTCTTCAGGCCGTACCAGCCGCCGGCTGGGTTGTCCGGGGACCGGCCCCAGGCTTCGACCGTGCCGTCGGCGGCGGGCTTCTGCTCGTCCGCGTTGCCCAGTGGCATCCAGTCCGCGCGCGCCTTCAGCATCGCGTGCAGGTCCTCGATGCAGCGCAGCTGGTAACGCAGCTGGGTGCTGCCCACCTGGACGACCAGGGCGGGCGGATCACTGTCCGGATCGCGCCAGGCCTCGAAGTCGGACCGGCCGGGCGGCGTGCTCAGAATCCAGGGATCGGACGCGGTACCGGAACCGGCAGCAGTGCTGGTCATCGTGTGTTCCCCCTCGGGTAACCGATGCTGGCCAGTATGGCAGCCGATACGTGACATCTCCTGTCATGATTTTGTTCTAATCTTCCGTCATGAGGGCCAGCCGGCTAGTGACCCTGCTCAGCTTGCTGCAGTCCCGCGGGCGGATGAGCGCGGCCGAGCTCGCTACCGAGCTGGAGGTCTCAGCGCGCACCGTGCTACGTGACCTGGATGCGCTGAACAGCGCGGGCATTCCGGTGTACGCGATCCGGGGCCGGCACGGCGGGTTCGCATTGCTGGACGGGTACACCAGCGAGCTGCCCGGCACCCGGCGCCGGCCCGCGCCCGGCCCGGCGGAAGCCAGCGCGGAGCCGCCTGCGCGAGCGCTGATCCGCATCTCACCCCGGGGCCGGCGGCTGGCCGCCGTGGGTGGCCGCCCGGATGGCCTGCGGCTCCGCCGCCAGAGCACACCGGTCCCTGGCCGGGAAGACTGGGCCGAAGCCTGGATCCGGATCGGCACGGTCGACACCGCCGTGCTGGACCTGCTCGCGCTGGGGACCGAGGCCGAAGTGCTCCAACCTCCGGAACTGCGCCGCGGCGTGCGCCGGGCCGCCCGCCGGATCGCGAGCCTGCACACCGGCTCCGGATGACCCGGGCCAGGGGCGGCCGCAGGACCCGGGCAATTACCCGGTTTACGTAAACCACTCGCGGGCCCCCCGTGTCACTTAAAGTGACCTGACGACTCCCGCGCGTCAGGCAGGGGAGCTTCCCCACGTCAGCAAGGAGACATTTTGTTCAAGGTATCGAGGACCCGTCTCGCGGCCGGAGCCGCAACCGTCGCCCTGGCCGCAGGTGGCATCGGCGTCGGCGTCATCTCGGCGGGCGCGTCCACGGCCGCGTGCACGGGCATCACCACCGGGCCGCTCGCCGGATCGTGCAGTGATCTGGTCACCAGCGGCGGCGTCGGCCTGGCCGTCA
>DASWVA010000649.1:0-9127 GCA_036401415.1 Streptosporangiaceae bacterium | reverse complement strand
CAGTTCAGCTCGGGAATGGAAGACCGGTACGGTCAGCCACGCCGGTAATTCCGGCACCCGCAAAAGCCTCCGCATCAACCAGCCACCGGCCATCGCGGACGAAATTAACCAGCTCTTCGTCATGGGCGGTGAAGCTTACCGGCCGGGCGGTACCTGGCCTGCTATGCACGTTCGCATAACGGTCCAGGGAATGATGGCCGTAGCCGTTGACAGGCGCGAGCAGGTGCGTCACGCTCAATCCGCAAACGATTGTAAGCAACTTACGCCAGGCTTGTTGACGGGCCATGACTTGGTGCCCGGTGACATTTTTACTGCGGCGACGCCGAGGGGTGGCCGATGGGCGGGACGGCTCTGAATCACCGGCTGGGCTGGCTGGGGACCGGCCGGATGGGGTCGGCGCTCGCGCGGCGGCTGCTGGCGGCCGGATGTGAGCTGGCGGTCTACAACCGGACCAGCTCCAGGGCCGAGCCGCTCGCGGACCGCGGGGCTTCCGTGGTGACCACCCCGGCCGCCCTGGCCGCGGCGGCCGACATCGTGTTCATCACCGTGGGCGGCTCCGATGACCTGCTGGACGTGGTCACCGGCCCGGGCGGGCTGATCAGCGGCCCATCGGTGCCCGCGATCGTGGTCGACTGCTCCACGGTGTCCGCGGAGGCGTCGCAGCAGGTCCGGGATCAGCTCAAGGAGCGCGGCAGCGTTCTGCTCGCGGCCCCGGTCATGGGCAACGCGCGGGTGGCGGAGGCGGGCCGGCTGACCCTGGCCGTGTCCGGTCCGGAGCAGACGTTCGACCAGGCCCGGCCCTACCTGGACCTGCTCGGCGCGGGCGCCACGTACGTGGGCGACGGGGAAACGGCACGCATCGTCAAGCTGTGCCACAACCTGCTGCTGGGCGTGGTGGCCCAGACGCTGGCCGAGGTCACGATCCTGGCCCAGCAGTACGGCGTCAGCCGGCACGCGCTGCTGGAGTGCCTCAACAACAGCGTGATGGGCTCCGCGTTCACCCGGTACAAGACGCCCGCCCTGGTCAACCTGGATTTCAGCCCGACCTTCACCGCCAGCCTGCTGCGCAAGGACTTCGACCTCGGCCTGGCCGCGGCCCGTGCGCGGGAGGTGCCGCTGCCGGTCGCCGCCCTGGTGCACCAGCTCGTGCAGGGCCTGGTCGGCCGCGGCCACGGCGGCGATGACTTCGCCGCGCTGCTGCTGATGGAGGCCGACTCGGCGGGCCTGTCGCTGGCCAGCGAGGACGTGCCGGTCCCGGACGGACTGGAGCCCGACCAGCTTGGCGGCTGAGACATACCCGGGGGGGACACCTTGAGGAAACCCGGCATCAATCAACCCCGAAGGGAGGACCGGGATGAGACCCCACCGGTCCCATCGTGCCCACCGTGTCCCGTTCATCGGCCTGGGCGTCGCGGCCGTCGCCCTGGCCGCAGGCTGTAGCAGCGGCACCCCCTCCAGCGGCGGCGGAGGAGGCAGCAGCGGCGGCGGCAGCAAACCGCCGCTGGTGATCGGCGCCTCACTGTCGCTGACCGGCGACTTCAGCGCGGACGGCCAGGCGTACCAGAAGGGTTATGAGTTCTGGGCCGCTCAGGTCAACCAGCGCGGTGGCATCCTGGGCCGCAAGGTCCAGCTGAAGATCCTCAACGACAACAGCTCCACCACCCAGGTGGTGACCAACTACCAGACGCTGATCAGCTCGGACCATGTCGCGCTGACCTTCGGCCCCTTCTCCTCGCTGCTCACCGCCCCCGCCGCCGCGGTCGCGCACCGCTACGGCTACGCGTTCGTGGAAGGCGCCGGCGGCGCCGCCTCGGTGTTCTCCCAGCAGCTGAACAACGTGTTCGACGTGAGCCTGCCGGTGGCCAACGAACTGGACCCGTTCATCGCCTGGATCAAGTCGCTGCCCGCGGCGCAGCGGCCCGCTACCGCCGCCTTCCCCATGGCCAACGACCCGTTCGCCACCCCGCAGGTGCAGCGCACCCAGGGCCAGCTCCAGCCGCTGGGCGTCCGGGCCGCCTACTCCCGGGTCTTCCCGGAGGAGGTGGCGGACTACAAGGCGCCCGCCGACGACGTGGCCGCGTCGAAGGCCCAGGCCGTGGTGCTCGGCTCGACCGACGTACCGACCGTGTCCGCGTTCATGACCGCGTTCGAGCAGCAGCACTACAACCCGAAGATCTTCGTCGCGGCGGCCGGCCCGGACCAGGGCAGCGCGTTCACCAGCGCGGTCGGGGCCAAAAACGCCAACGGGATGATGGTCCCGGACGCCTGGTACCCGGGCTCGACGAACAAGCTCAGCCAGACCATGGTCCAGGCCTACGTGGCCAGGTACGGCGGCAGCGCCTCCAACATCAACGCCGACATCGCCGAGGCCTATTCGGTCGGCGAGGTCGTCGATCAGGCCGTCACCCACCTCGGCGCCGTGGACAACGCCAAGCTGATCAGCTACCTGCACAGCGGTGCGACCCTGCAGAGCGTCCAGGGGCCGGTCCGGTTCAACCCCCTGGGGGAGAACCTGGTCGCGACGGCGTACATCTTCCAGTGGCAGAACGGCAGCTTCGTCCAGGTGCTGCCGGCCAATGATCCCGGCTCGGTGAAGATCCTCTATCCCAAGCCGGACTGGGCCGGATAGCGCGGGCCTGGACTGCGGAGCGGCACGGAGCTGAGATGGCGCATCAGATCTACCCGGCGATCGCCGACGGCATCCTGGACGGCGGGGTGTACGCGCTGATGGCGGTCGGGCTGACGCTGATCTTCGGCGTGCTCGACATCATCAACGTGGCGCAGGGAATCCTGGTCGTCATCGGCGGCTATCTCAGCTACGTGCTGTCCGCCCACCTGCACATCGACTTGTTCCTCGGGCTGGCCATCACCATTCCGGCCATGTTCGTGCTGGGACTGGTCATCCACACCCTGGTCATCCGGCCGCTGCGGGGGGCCGAGCGCACGTCCATGTCACTGCTGGCCTGCTTCGCGGTCGCGATCATCGCCGAGGGCACGCTGTACTGGATCTTCGGCTCCAACGTGGTGACGCTGAGCGCCTCCTACGTCCGGGCCAGCATCAAGGTCGCCGGGTTCTACATAAGCGACATCTACCTGTACTGCTTCGCCCTCGCCCTGGTGGCGGTGACGGCGATCTACCTGCTGCTCTACCGCACCCGGTTCGGCCGCGCGGTCCGGGCCACCATGCAGGACCGGACCGCCGCCCGGCTGGTCGGCATCGACGTCGACCGGGTCGCCGCGCTGACCTTCGGTATCGGCGTGGCGGTGACCGCGGCGGGCGGCATGGCCTACGGCGCCACCAGCGGCGGGTTCACCCCCAACAGCGGGTACGACCTGATCTCCCGGCTGCTGGCCATCATCATCCTGGGCGGCCTGGGCAGCATCGGCGGGGCACTGATCGCCGCGATCTTCATGATCACGGTGGAATCCCTGGTCGACATCTGGTCCCCGAACTGGGCGGTGGTGGTGTTCTACGCCGCGCTGGTCATCGTGCTGACCGTTCGTCCCGCCGGGCTGTTCGGCCGGCGCGAGGTCCGGGCCCAATGACCGGCCCGGGGATCGCGGCACCGGCCCGGGGGCATGGCCCGCTGCTGGCCGCGGGCGGTCTGGCCGTGCTGCTGGCCGCCGCCGCGCTCTACCCGCTGGTGTTCGCCAGCCCGCTCGCCACCACCTACGGGTTCGACACGCTGATCTTCGTGGCCGCCGCCACGGCCTGGAACATCTTCTCCGGGTACTCGGGCTACCTGTCGCTCGGCCACGCGGTGTTCTTCGGCAGCGGCGTCTACGCGGTGGCGATCGGCGCCCGGGACTGGCACCTGACCGGAGACGCGGTGTTCGGCCTGCTCCCGCTGGCCGCGGCCGTCGCGGCGGTCATCGCGGTGCCGCTGGGCCTGATCGCGCTGCGGGTCCGGCGGCACACGTTCGTGGTCATCACGATCGCGTTCTTCTTCATCTTCCAGCTGATGGCGTTCAACTTTTCCTTCACCGGCGGCACCAGCGGGATCGATGCGCCGATCCTGAACTGGTCGGCGGCCACCTACAACGACCCCTTCTACTATCTGGCCCTGGTCATCGCGGTGGGCGCGGTGGCCCTGTCCTGGCTGATCCGGCGCTCCCGGTTCGGCCTGCACCTGCGGGCCATCCGGGACGACGAGGACCGCGCCCGCGGCCTGGGCGTCCACGCCATGCGGGTCAAGCTGGCCGCGCTGGTGGTCTCGGCCCTGATCACCGGCCTGGCGGGCGGGCTGTGGTACTACTTCATCGCGGCCGCCCACCCGCAGTCCGCGTTCGACCCGCTGTTCGACCTGTCACTCGCGCTGATGGGCTTCTTCGGCGGCCTGGGCACGGTCTTCGGCCCCGCGCTCGGCGCGCTGATCCTGGAGCCGTCCCAGCAGTGGCTGACGGTCCAGTTCACCAACGACTACCTCAGCGAGATTCTGCTCGGCGTGCTGTTCCTGCTGGTCATCCTGTTCCTTCCGCGCGGGGTGCTGCCCACTCTGAGCGAACGGGCCGGCAACTGGCGGGCCCGCGCCCGCGCGCGGACGGAAGCACCGGCGGACGACGCGGCCGTCCACCCGGACCGCCAGCCGGAAGGAACGGCGCCATGAGCGCCGAGTTGCGCACCGAGGGCATCGTCAAGGCCTTCGGCGGCGTGCAGGCGCTGGACGACTGCACCCTGACCGCGGCCGCCGGCTCGATCACCGGCCTGATCGGGCCGAACGGATCCGGGAAGACCACGCTGTTCAACATCGTGACCGGCTACGAACGGCCGGACGCCGGCCAGGTCTACCTGGACGGCCAGCGGATCACCGGCGCGTCCGCGCACCGGGTGTTCGGTCTCGGCCTGAGCCGGACGTTCCAGCTGACCAGGATCTTTCCCCGGCTCACCCTGCTGGAGAACATGCTGGTGCCGGCGGGGGGCGGCGGCGCGGCGGACCGGCGCCGGGCGCAGGAGCTGCTGGAGTTCACCGGGATCGGGCGTTACGCGGGCGCCCTGGCCGGAACGCTGTCCTACGGCCAGCGCAAGCTGCTCGAGCTGGCCACGGTGCTGGCCGCCCGGCCGGCCGTGGTGCTGCTGGACGAGCCGGCCGGCGGGGTGAACCCGACGCTGATCCAGCACCTCGCGGACCGGATCCGGGAGCTGAACGCCCAGGGCACCACCTTCCTGATCGTGGAGCACAACATGGAGTTCGTGATGGCGCTGTGCCACCAGGTCACGGTGCTGGACCACGGCACCGTGGTGGCGGCCGGGCCACCGGAGGCCATGGCCCGCGACCCGCGGGTACTCGACGCCTACCTCGGTACGGCCCTGGACGACGCGGATGAAACCGGTGACCACTGACGCCGCGCTGACCGTCGAGGGCCTGCACGCGGGCTACGGCGGCGGCGACATCCTGCACGACGTGTCCTTCACCGTCCCGGCCGGCGGCATCACCTGCGTGGTGGGGCCCAACGGGGCGGGCAAGTCGACCCTGCTGGCCGCGATCAGCGGGCTGCTGCGGCCGCGCCTCGGCCGGGTCCTGCTGCACGGGCAGCTGGTCACCGGGCGGACCCCGCGGCAGATCCTGGGCCTGGGCCTGGTGCACGTGCCCCAGCATCACAGCCTGTTCCGGGACATGACGGTGGCCGAGAACCTCGACCTCGGCGGCTACACGCTCAGTGACCGGCGGCAGCTGGCCCGCAACCGGGCCCGGATCCTGGAGATGTTCCCCGAGGTGGCCGGCTGGGCGCCGAAGAAGGCGGGCAGCCTGTCCGGCGGCCAGCAGCGGCTGGTGGAGTTCGCCCGCAGCCTGATGCTGGACCCGTCGCTGATCATCTTGGACGAGCCGTCCATGGGGCTGGCGCCCAAGGTGCTCCGCTCGGTGTTCGGCGCGGTCACGATGATGAACCAAGCGGGCCGGACGGTCCTGCTGGTGGAGCAGAACGCCCGGGCCGGCCTCCGGCTGGCCAGCCACGGGGTGGTGCTGGAGAACGGCCGGGTCCGGCTCACCGGCAGTGGCCGCGACGTACTCAGCCACCCGGAGATCGGGGCGCTCTACCTTGGTGGCGCGACCCGCGATCCCGGGGCCACACCCACCCGACCGTGAGGGGACACGATGGCCATTCCCACCTTTGGGCCCAACGCCGTGGACTGGGAGGAGCGGGTCGACATGGCCCGGCTCCGGGAGGAGCGGCTGACCCGGCTGCGGGCCCAGCTGGAACGGTCCGACCTGGGCGCCCTGCTCAGCTTCGACTTCGCCAACATCCGCTACATGACCGCGACCCACATCGGCACCTGGGCCGTGGACAAGCTGATCCGCTTCGCGCTGCTGCCGCGCGGCGGGGAGCCGGTGGTCTGGGACTTCGGCTCGGCGGCCCGGCACCACCAGCTGTACAACCCGTGGCTCGACCACACCGGCGCCCCGGCTTCCCCGGAGGGAGCGGCCCGGACCGGCGCCCGGGCCGGGATCTCCACGCTGCGCGGCGCGTTCCACCCGGATGCGGGCGTCGCCGCCGGGCTGGCCAGGCAGGTCGCGGACGTGCTGCGGGAGCACGGCCTGGCCGGTGAGCCGGTGGGGGTGGACATGGCCGAGATGCCGGTGCTGGCCGCGCTGGCCGCCGAGGGCATCCGGACCGTTGACGGGCAGCAGGTGTTCCTGGAGGCGCGGCGGACCAAGACCCGCGACGAGATCTCACTGCTCAGCCAGGCCTGCGCCATGGTCGACGCCGCCTACACCGAGCTGTATGAGTTCCTCCGGCCGGGCGTGCGCGAGAACGAATGCGTCGGCCTGGTCAGCAAGGTCCTCTACGACCTGGGCAGCGAGTACGTGGAGGGGGTCAACGCCATCTCCGGCGAGCGCTGCTCACCGCACCCGCACGTGTACTCCGACCGGCTGATCCGTCCCGGCGACCCGGCGTTCTTCGACATCCTGCACAGTCACCTGGGCTACCGGACGTGTTACTACCGCACGTTCGCGGTGGGCAGCGCGTCCCGCGCCCAGCGCGACGCCTACGTCCGCTGCCGGGAGTACATGGACCAGGCCATCGCGCTGGTCAGGCCGGGCGCCACCACCGCCGACATCGTCGCGCTGTGGCCGCGGGCGCAAGAGTTCGGCTTCCCCGACGAACTGGCCGCTTTCGCCCTGCAGTACGGCCACGGCGTCGGCCTGTCCATCTGGGAGAAGCCGATCTTCAGCCGCCTGGTGTCGCTGGATCATCCCGAGGTGCTCGAAGAAGGCATGGTCTTCGCCCTGGAGACCTACTGGCCCGCCACGGACGGCTGGTCCGCGGCCCGCATCGAGGAGGAGCTGGTGGTCACCGCCACCGGCTGCGAACTCCTCACCCGGTTCCCGGCCGAGGAACTGCTGGTGGCTGGCCGCAGGTACTGGACCGCCGGGGGTGCCCTGAACACCCTGCGCGAGAACCAGTCCCACCTGAACACCCCGGCCGGGCGGGGTGAGCCGGAACCGGACGGCTCCGGCAGCTCACCGGCCCCGGCGGGGGAACAGGCCGCAGGCTAGCAGGCCGGCCAGGTCCAGCCGCGAGGGCCCGGGCACCTGACCCGGAGGCAGGCCGGGGGTGTCGCCTCCGGCGTGCAGGTGCCCGGGAGCTGAGTCATCGGTCCGGCTTTCCTGGGCCGGGCCCTTCCGCACGTCAGCGTCTGGATGGGCCAGCCGCTCGGCGGTCCTGAGCTCCAGCGCCTGCGTGGTCCCAGCCGGTACCGTGAAGCGGACACCTCCCCTGAGCGAGGCGATGTACGTTGACTAGCGTACGCCTTGTTCGGTCACCACCGAACAGTATACGTTGGGGGATCGGGACGCAAGAGCCCGTGGTGCAGGTTCACTGGCCACAGTGGCGTTTTCCGCGGGCGGAGGTGAGGCGAGTGGCGGCCACGGACATGAACCCGCTGCAGCGGCTCATCCGGCAACGGCTCGCGGACCAGGGCTGGTCCTACGGCGACGTGGCCAAGCGCGGCGGCCTGCCCCGATCGACGGTGTACACCCTGGCCACGACCAGAAACCTGGCCCGGCCACCCCGTCCGGCCACGCTGAACGGCCTGGCCTGGGGGCTGGACCTGCCGGTGTCCGCGGTCCGGGCCGCCGCCGCCGAGTCCACCGGACTCCACTACTACGACGACGAGCCGGGCGACCAGGGACGGGCCGGCGACCAGGAGCGGGACCTCCTGATCGCCAGCATCGACGAGCTGACCCCCGAGGACCGGCGGCACGTCGCCGCGCTGGTGGAGTCGCTGCGCAAGAAGGCGCCTTCCGAGCGCCCCGCCCTCTGACTGATCGTTCACCTCACTTACCCGGCCTTACTGGTCCGACGCCCAGTGGGCGGGCATGCCGAGCTCCTCCGCCAGCGTGCCGTACGGACCCTCGGGCAGGACCAGCCGGGCCACGCTCAAGATGTCAGCGGGATCCGCGCCGGGAGGCCGCAGCACGCAGATCGTGCCGTCGCGCTTGCTGCGGGTGATGACAAGCCGGTCGTGGCCGGCCACGACGATGCGGGCCGGCCTGACCGGGCCGGACCGGCTGGGCTCAGGCGCGGGCAACGCCGGGACGACGGCCCGGCGCGCAGCCGCCCGGGGCGCTACCGCCCTGGCCGGCCACCGGGAATCGCGGCGGGAGCGGGGCAGGCGTCCCCGGCGTGCCCCCCGCCGACGTGGCGAAGGCCGCGCCGGATGGGAGGACGGTGAGCGCGGGGGCGACCGGGGTGGCTGAGCGGCCGGAGGCGGCGGCCGTACGGACCGTCAGGGCGGAGACGGAGGTCGCGCGGGAAGGACTGTGCGGACTGATAACCGCGGACGGCGCTGCGGCGACGGGGCCGGAGGCAGACCGCGGCACCCGCGTCCCGGTCCC
The DNA here is from genome assembly GCA_036401415.1 of Streptosporangiaceae bacterium. GTDB lineage: Bacteria > Actinomycetota > Actinomycetes > Streptosporangiales > Streptosporangiaceae > Bog-532. The sequence goes on along the minus strand of DASWVA010000649.1, from coordinate 287 downwards.
GGCCCCGGCCACCGGAGCGAGCCCGGCCGTCCCCGGAGCCGGCCGAACGGGCACCGGGCTAAGCGCCACGAGCCCTGGAACATGGGTGGCCGGCACCAGGCTGAACGCACGGGCCCCGGTACCAAGGGCCGCAGGCACCGGAGGGTGCGCGGTGGTCCCCGCGGTCGGTACGGCCGGGATGCTGCCGGTGACCAGGGCCCGCGCCGGGCTGACCGACGACGGCATGGCAGGCAGCGTCCCGGGCCTGGCGGGAGCCACCGGGGTCACGCGGCTTGCAACCGGGCTGA
>DASWVA010000648.1:0-15848 GCA_036401415.1 Streptosporangiaceae bacterium | reverse complement strand
CGTTCATATTCGACGTCGTGCACCTGGACGGCGAGGACCTGATCGACCGGCCCGGGGCGGAGCGGTACGAGGCGCTGGCCCGGGTGGTGCCGGAGCGGCTGCGGATGCCGCGGCTGGTGACGTCCTCGGCGCCGGAGGCCGCGGCGTTCTTCGCTGAGTCGCTGGCCCACGGGCACGAAGGCGTGGTGGTCAAGTCGCTCGACACCCCGTACACGGCGGGACGCCGCGGCGCGGGCTGGATCAAAGTCAAGCCGCGGCACACCCTGGACCTGGTCGTTCTGGCCGCCGAGTGGGGCCACGGCCGCCGCCGCGGCTGGCTGTCGAACCTGCACCTGGGTGCGCGGGACCCCCAGAGCGGGGGCTTCGTCATGCTGGGCAAGACGTTCAAGGGCCTGACCGACCAGATGCTGGCCTGGCAGACCGAGCGGCTGCTGGCGCTGGAGGATCACCGGGACGACTACACCGTCCACGTGCGGCCCGAGCTGGTCGCCGAGATTGCCTTCGACGGCGTGCAGGCCAGCCCGCGCTACCCGGGCGGTATCGCGCTCCGGTTCGCCCGGGTGCTGCGGTACCGCGAGGACAAGGCGGCGGCGGAGGCGGACACCCTGGCCACCGTCCGGGCCACCTCACCATCGTGAACCGCCACCTGAACCGCCGCCCTCAATCGCCGCCCGGGCAGGCGGATGGCGGACCGGCCCGCCGGGCTATTTCTTCTTCTTGTTGCTGGTGCGCTTGCCGCCCTGGCCGCGGAAAGCGGCCGGGATGTTGCTGTCCGGGGTGCCCAGGCCAGGCAGGCCGGGCAGGCCTGAGGGCAGGCCGCCCTTCTGCAGGGCGGCCAGGGTCTCGGCCATGTCCTGGTTGCTGAAACCCTCGGGCAGACCGCCGCCCAGGCCACCGGCCAGCCCGCCGCCGGGGACCTCGCCGTCGTTGCCGTTACCGGCCCCGGCGGCCCTGGCCGCGGCGCGGCGCGGGTCACCGCCCGGGTGCTTGCGCTTGGTCTTCGCCTTCTTGGTGGCCTTGGCGCCGGCCCGGCGCATGCCCGGGGGGAGGCCGGGCACGTTGCCCAGCCCGCCCCCGAGCATCTGTTTCATCTGCTTCTGGCCCTCGAGGAAGTTCTGGATGAGCGCGCTCACCTGGCCCGGGGTCACCCCCGAGCCTCCGGCGATGCGAGCCCGCCGCGAGCCGTTGATCAGCTTCGGATTGCGGCGCTCGTCGGGGGTCATCGACTGGACGATCGCGGTGGCGCGGTCGAGGTCCTTGTCGTTGACCTGGCTGAGGAGTTCCTTGTTCTTGCCCGCTCCGGGCAGCATGCCGAGCAGGTTCCCGATGGGCCCCAGCTTGCGGACCATCTGGATCTGCTCGATGAAGTCCTCGAGGGTGAAGCCTTCGCCAGAAACCAGCCGGTCGGCCAGCGCGGTGGTCTGCTCTTCGTCGAAGTGCCGCTCGGCCTGCTCGATCAGGGTGAGCATGTCACCCATGTCGAGGATGCGGCCCGCCATCCGGTCGGGGTGGAAGACGTCGAAGTCCGCGAGCTTCTCACCGGCCGAGGCGAACATGATCGGGCGCCCGGTGAGCTCGACGATGGACAGCGCCGCACCGCCGCGGGCGTCGCCGTCGAGCTTGGTCAGCACCACGCCGTCGTAGCCCACGCCGTCCAGGAAGGCCTGAGCGGTGGCCACCGCGTCCTGGCCGATCATCGCGTCGACCACGAACAGGATCTCATCCGGCTGGACCGCGTCCCGGATCGCCGCGGCCTGCTGCATCATCTCCGCGTCGATGCCGAGACGGCCGGCGGTGTCGATGATGACCATGTTCTGCTGGCGGCGCTGCGCCTCTTCAAGGGACTGCCGGGCCACCGCGACCGGGTCACCGACGCCATTGCCCGGCTCGGGCGCGTAGACCGGGACGCCCGCGCGCTCGCCGAGCACCTGGAGCTGCTGGACCGCGTTGGGACGCTGCAGGTCGGCCGCGACCAGCATCGGGGTGTTGCCCTGCTCGCGCAGCCAGAGGGCGAGCTTGCCCGCCAGCGTGGTCTTACCGGAGCCCTGCAGGCCGGCCAGCATGATGATGGTGGGCGGGTTCTTGGCGAACCGCAGCCGGCGGGTCTCCCCGCCCAGGATCGAGACCAGCTCGTCGTTGACGATCTTGATGACCTGCTGCGCCGGGTTCAGCGCGCCGGACACCTCCTCGCCGCCGGCCCGCTCCTTGACCCGGGCGATGAACGCCCGGACAACGGGCAGCGCGACGTCGGCCTCGAGCAACGCGATGCGGATCTCCCGCGCGGTCGCGTCAATGTCGGCCGGAGAAAGCCTCCCCTTGCCCCGGAGGGAGGAGAAGACCTGGGTAAGCCGTTCGGAGAGGGTCTCGAACACGTTTCTTTGCCATCCTCATGCAGCCCGCGTATCCGTCCGTCCAGGCTATCTGCTCGCGTTTGCGCGCCGTCCGCCGTCCGCCAACCAGCTGTAAATTGACCGAACATCAGTCGCGCCCCCGGTCAGCCCGCGCGAGCTACCCGGGCGGAGCCCGCGTCCGGGGCTGACACCGGCTAAATCCGCAACGCGTTCAGGACCGCCTCGACCGTCGCCGACCGAGCTTCCTTGCTGGTCAGAGGCTGTCCGTTCTCATCGGCGACGTAGAAGACGTCAACCGCCTCGGCGCCCAGCGTCTCCACCCGGGCCGACTTCAGGTCCAGCCCGCAGCCGCCCAGGGCCCGGCCGATGCGCCACAGCAGGCCCGGCTCGTCGTGGGCGCGGACTTCGACCACGGTTGCGGTCAGGGACGCGCCGTCGACCAGCGTCACCTTGGGCGGGGCCACGATCGCGCCGCGCGGCCGGGCGGCCCGGGCGCGGCGTTCCAGCCGTTCTTCGACGTCGAGCCGGCCTTCGAGCATCCGCCGCAGGTCGCTGGCCACCAGCGAGCTGTCCGGCGGATCGCCGTACTCGGGCACCACGTTGAACACGGCCACGGCGATCGGCCCGATCGAAGTGGCATTGGCCCCGCGCACGGCCAGCCGGTGCGAGGCGAGCACCCCGGCGGCCCGCCAGAGCAGGCCGGGCCGGTCCGGCGCGACCACCGTGACCTCGTGTTCCTGGACCACGGCGGCCGGCTCGCCCTTCTCGGCCAGGGCCAGCTGATCGTCCCGGAGCGGGCCGGGGCGGGGCGGCGGATCACCGGCCAGCACGGCCGCCACCCGGCGTACCAGGTCGGCGACCAGCCCGGCCTTCCAGTCGTTCCAGGCCGCGGGACCGGTGGCCAGGCCGTCGGCGATGGCCAGCGCGTGCAGCAACTCCAGCAGCGGCCGGCTGCCCACGGTGCGGGCGACCTGCTCGACGGTGACCGGGTCATCCAGGTCCCGCCGGGTCGCCACCATCGGGAGCAGCAGGTGGTGCCGCGCGGCCTGGGCCACCAGTTCCGCGTCGGCCTCACCGAATCCGACCCGGCGGGCCACGTCGCGGGCCACCACCTCGCCGCTGACGCTGTGATCTCCGGGCCAGCCCTTGCCCAGGTCGTGCAGGAGGGCGGCCAGCAGCAGCAGGTCGGGCCGGGCCACATCGCGGGTCATCGCCGCGGCGTAGGCGGCCGCCTCGACCAGGTGCCGGTCCACGGTGAACGTGTGCAGGGGGTTGCGCTGCGGCCGGTTGCGCACCCGTTCCCAGTCCGGGATGAGCGCGGTGATCAGGCCTTCCTGATCCAGCGCCTCCCAGACGCCGATGGCCTCATGGCCCGCTCCGAGCAGGGCGACCAGGGAGTCCCGGGCCTCGGGCGGCCACGGCACCGGCAGCGGCGGGGACTCGGCCAGCCGGGCCAGGGCCCGCGGCGCCAGCGGGCGGCCCGCCTGCGCGGCCGCGGCCGCGGCTCGCAGGATCAGCACCGGGTCCGAGTGGGGGTCGGCCGCGCGGGCGAGCACCACCTCGCCGTCCTGTTCGACGACGCCGTCGGCGAGGGGCCGGCGCTCCAGCTTCCGGCGCCGCAGACGGCGCCCGGCCGCCCGTTCGGCCTGCCGGAACGCGTGGTCGACCGCGTAGGCCACGGTGCGGCCCGCACCCGCGAGCTCGCGCAGCAGCGCATCGCCGTCCAGCAGCCCGGCCGCCCGGGCCACCTCGTCGTGCTCCTCCAGGACCAGCCGGTCCGAGGACCGCCCGGTGATCTCGTGCAGGATGTGCCGCGAGTCCAGGATCGACTCGTACGCGGCCCGGACCCGGGGGCCGGGGGCGGACGCGACCCAGGCCGCGGCGATGGCCTGAATGGCGTGCACGTCGCGCAGGCCGCCGCGCGCTTCCTTCAGGTCGGGTTCGAGCAGGAAGGCCAGCTCACCGAAGATCCGGACCCGCTCGTCGTGGAGTTCGCGCAGCTCGGCCAGCCGGGTCCGGGCCCCCGCCCGCCAGTCCTCCAGCGCGCCCTCGCGCAACTGCAGGGTGAGCGACTGGTCCCCGGCCACGTGCCGGGCGCTGAGCAGCCCGAGCGCCACCTTGATGTCGGCCCGCGCCACCCGGCGCGCCTGCGGCACGGTCCGGACGGCGTGGTCCAGGCGCGCACCCGAATCCCAGACCGGATACCAGATCCGGTCTGCGATCGAGGCGATGCCTTCCCGGCCGGCGTGCAGCAGCAGCACGTCCAGGTCGCTGCCGGGCAGCAGTTCCCGGCGGCCGTATCCACCCACCGCGACCAGGGCCACCCCCGGCTCGGCGCCGAGCATGCCCGCCAGCCAGCGATCGGTCTCCGTGGTCCGGCGAGCACGATCCGCGGCGAACGACGTCATCAAGGTCATAGGTTTCCCGTGGCCTGGCGGCGTTCTAGATCGCGTCGGGCCCGCGTTCTCCCGTGCGGACTCTGACCACGGTGTCGACCGGGGTGGACCAGACTTTCCCGTCGCCGATGCGCCCCGTCTGCGCGGCCTTCACTACCACCCCGATCAGGTCATCGGCGTCCTCGTCGTCGCAGAGGACTTCGAGCCTGACTTTGGGGACCAGGTCTACCTGGTACTCGGCACCCCGGTAGACCTCGGTGTGCCCGCGCTGCCGACCGTAGCCGCTCGACTCGACCACAGTCATGCCCTTGACCCCGAACGCTTGCAGGGCGGCTTTGACGTCGTCCAGCTTGAATGGCTTGATGACTGCGGTAACGAGCTTCATACGACCACCCTTCCCTCTCCTGGCAGGTACTTTCCGGCACAGGAGTTTCCACCGCCATGCCGGAATGTATCGGCAGCGTGAAACCGGCCCGCGTTATGTTACGCACAGGTTTCCGACGGCGGAGGTGCGGGTCACGGGCTCAGATTCTCAGAACGGGAATTGGGATTCGCCGGAGTGGTGGCCGCGATTCCGGTCGCGGTCGTGGCCCCGGTCGCGGTCGTGCCGGGGCGTGTCGCGGCGGGGCGGGTCGCGGTGGGGCGGGCGGGGCGAGTGGTAGTCGGCCGCGGGCCCGGGATAGTCGATCACGGTGCTGTAGTCCGCGGGCGGGACCGGGTAACTCCTGGGGCCGGCGTCATAGCTCGGAGGAAGGTCGTAGGTGGGGGCGCCGCCTGATTCGTGAGCCGGGCCCGGGTCAGCGCGGCTCGCCGGATCACGGTGGGCGGCGGCGGGGCGTGAGTGCCGGGCGGCCACGGTGCCGTAGCCCGCGGAGGGGGCCGACCGGATGGCGGCCTGATGAGCCTGGTCCAGCAGGATCGTGGCCCTGGCACTGGCCTCGGCCAGAATCCTTTCGCGGCGGCGCTGAGCTTCATGGGCCACTTCGCGGCTGTAGGCGTGGGCGTCGGACACGTAACGTTCGGCGGTCTGCTGAGCCTTGGCCAGGATCCGGAGGGCCTGGCCGTGCACGTCCCGGTCCTGAGGCCGCGGTCCCGGGATGAGCCCGGAGCCGTGGGGCAGGCTGGCCGGGGATTCTCCGACCGGGGCACTCAGGGGCAGGACCGGGCCGGTGCCGGGCCGGTTCCTGGCCTGCACCCAGCCACGGAGCCTGCGTACCTCACCCTGGAGCGCGGCTCGTTCTTCCAGCAGCAGGGAGATCTCGTCTTCCACCCGATCGCAGAAGTCCCGGACGTCGTCCTCGTCGAAACCGCGGCGGCCGAGCCGGGCCAGGCGGAACGTCACCGACCGCACGCGGCCGGGCGTGAGCCGGGCCGGTTTCGCGAAATTCCAGCTCACCGCCGGTGCTCCCGGCGATCTCGGGCGTAGTCCCCCCACACCCCGGCGCGGAGGGCGTGCGGCACTGACCAGAGCAGCTGATCCCAGTCGATGCCATCGTGCCGGCTGCGCGCGCCCAGCTCCCGGATGAGATCCCAGCCGGCGCCACCCCGGTCCGCTCGCTGGGATTCGGACTCAGCCCGAAACCAAGAAAGGCTGACCATAACCTGGCCCCGCTTGCCGATTAATCCGATTGCCGGAAAATCGCTGCCGATGGCCCGCCGACCCCTCCCGGGAGCGTCAGTACGCTCCGTGTTCAAGGACGCACGGTAAGGGTCCGGATCGAAGCGCAGAGTATCCATGGTGATCATCTCCGGGGAAAAGCGGCAACTGAGGCCGACCGCGAGCAGCATAAGGCGTGAAGCGGTTTTTTCCACCGGAAAGCAGCGCTAAATTCGCGCGCTGATCAAAGAAATAGATCGCATCCTGTGAAACACATATACCGCGAACCTATAGCGCGTTTGGAGGGACCCTCTCGGCGAGCCAGGACCCTCCGGGCGCGTCATCGAAGGCTGGCGGCCGGGTCGCTGGGCGGGGTCACGGGCGCCGGTGGTGACAGGTGGCGCTGATGCTGGTGAACCAGTCATCTTCCGTTGTCCCGTGAGGCCGTGGTGACGGCGGGGACAGGTGAGACCGGAGGGACGGACCCCTGGAGCTTCGCGGCCGGGACGGCGGCCGTGAAGCAGCCGATGGGCCGCCGCGGCCGCTGGCCGGCGTCCGCCCGGGGCGGGGCGGCGGTTCCCGCCGGCGACGCTCCGTGTTGCCGAACCGGCCGGATCACGGGTGGCAAGACCCTGCGATCCGGCCGTACCTGCCGGCCGAAACGCGTTGCCGACCTGCCGAAGCTCACCAGGCCACCGGGCCAGCGGGCCGGGCGGGTCAGCGGCCGGGCGGGTCAGCTGGCCAGGATGGCGTCGACGAAGGTGGCGGGGTCGAAGGGAGCGAGGTCGTCGGGCCCCTCACCCAGGCCGACCAGCTTAACCGGGACACCCAGTTCACGCTGGACGGCGATGACTATGCCACCCTTGGCGGTGCCGTCGAGCTTGGTCAAGACGATGCCGGTGATGGCCACCACCTCGGCGAAGATGCGGGCCTGGCGGAGCCCGTTCTGGCCCGTGGTGGCGTCCAGTACCAGGAGCACCTCGTCGACCGGGGTGCGCTTCTCGATGACGCGCTTGACCTTGCCCAGCTCGTCCATGAGGTCGGTTTTGTTGTGCAGGCGGCCGGCCGTGTCGACCAGGACCACGTCGACGCCGAGTTCGGCGCCCCTGGCTACGGCGTCGAAGGCCACGCTGGCCGGGTCAGCGCCGTCGCGGTCAGCGCGGACGGTCTGGGCCCCGACGCGCTCACCCCAGGTCTGCAGCTGGTCGGCGGCGGCGGCGCGGAACGTGTCGGCCGCACCCAGCAGAACGGTCTTGCCGTCACCGACCAGGACGCGGGCCAGCTTGCCCGCGGTGGTGGTCTTACCGGTGCCGTTGACCCCGACCATCATCAGCACGGCGGAGGCCCCGCTGTGCCTGGTCAGGTCGAGCGAACGGTTCATGTCCTCGCCGATCTGCTGGATCAGCTCGGTACGCAGCAGCTCACGGACGCCATCGACGTCACGGACGCCCAGGACCTTGACCTTGGTCCGCAGTTCCTCGACGATCTGCCGGGCCGGGACCACGCCCACGTCCGCGGTGATCAGGACCTCCTCGACCTCGTCCCAGGTGTCGTCGTCCAGCCGGTCCCGGGACAGCAGCCCGAGCAGCACCGAGCCCACCGAGGACTGGGACCGCGACAGCCGGTCACGCAGCCGGACCAGGCGTCCGGCTGACGGTGGCGGCTTCTCGATCTCCGGGGCGGCCGGCGCCGGGGCGCGCGACGGCGCGGGCGGAGCGATGACCGCCTGGGCCGCCTCGCCAGCTTCCTGGCCGGGTGCGCGCAGCTCGTCCTGGCCCGGGGCCTCCGGCGGCGTGATGACCTCGACGCCGTCGCCGCGACGGCGGCGCCGGGGCCGGACCAGCAGCAGCCAGCCGCCCTCGATCACGAGGCCGACGAAGACCACCGCCAGGACAACGATCAGAATTATTGTTTCCATAACCGATCTCAGTTCGCAGGCTGCTGGACTGTTCCGTCTGGGCTGAGGCTATCTGCTCGCCCGGCGGGGCACGCAAACGCGGCCGGGCCGGGCCGGGCCGGAACGGGCCGGGTCACAAGCCCGGGCTGAGGGACAGCCGCGGGCGTCAGGCCGGCTCGCGCTCGCTGAGGCGCTGGCTGACCACGGCGGACACGCCGTCGCCGCGCATGCTGACGCCGTAGAGGGCGTCGGCGCACTCCATGGTCCGGCGCTGGTGAGTGACCACGATCAGCTGTGAGCTTTCCCGCAGCTCGGTGAAGATGCCCAGCAGGCGCTGCAGGTTGGTGTCGTCGAGGGCCGCCTCCACCTCGTCCAGGACGTAGAACGGGGACGGGCGGGCCTTGAAGATCGCGCACAGGTAGGCGATGGCGGTCAGCGAGCGTTCCCCGCCGGACAGCAGGGACAGCCGCTTGACCTTCTTGCCCGGCGGGCGGGCCTCGACCTCGATGCCGGTGGCCAGCATGTCGTCGGGCTCGGTCAGCACCAGGCGGCCCTGGCCGCCCGGGAACAGCCGGGAGAAGATCTGCTCGAACTCGCGGGCCGTGTCGGCGTAGGCCGAGGCGAACACCTCCTGCACCCGGTCATCGACCTCCTTGACCACGATGAGCAGGTCCCGCCGGGTCTTCTTGAGGTCCTCGAGCTGGGTGGCCAGGAACGCGTGCCGTTCCTGCAGGGCGGCGTACTCCTCCAGGGCCAGCGGGTTGACCTTGCCCAGCTTGACCAGGTCGCGCTGGGCGGCCTCGGCCCGGCGTTCCTGGGTGGCCCGGTCGTAGGCGGTGGGCAGCTGGCCCTCTTCGGCGTCCGCGGGCGGCGGGATGGGCACGGCGGGGCCGTAGTCGGCGACCAGCTCGCCCGCCTGCACGCCGAACTCCTCGACCGCGTGGGCGTCCATCTGCTCCAGCCGCAGCCGGTGCTCGGCCCGGGCGATCTCCGCGCCGTGCGCCGTGCTGACCACGCTGTCCAGCTCGGCGGCCAGCTCGCGGACCCGGGCCCGGACCACCTTGAGCTCCTCGGCGCCCTCGGCGGTGGCGGCCTCGGCCTCGGTTCGGCGGGCCAGCGCGGCATCCAGCGACTGCTCGGCGTGGTTCACGGCCAGGGTGGCGCCGCGGGCCACCGCCCGGGCCACGGCGGCGTCGGCGGCCCGCTGCCGCAACCGGGCCCGGGCGCGCTCACGGGCCTGCCGCTCGGCGGTGGCGGCCGAGGTCAGCGCGTCGGCGCGGCCCTCGATGGCCCGCAGCCGCTCCTCGACCGTGCGCACCTCCAGGCGCGCTTCCATCTCGGCGTTGCGGGCCATGGTGCAGCGCTGGGCCAGCGTGTCCTTGACCTCAGCGAGGCCGCTGTCGACGCCAGCGGCGCCGTCGCCGGGCTCCTCGCCGGACCGCTCGGCCGCCTCGGCCTCGGCCAGCCGCTCGGTGAGCTCGGCCAGCCGGGCCCGGTCCAGCTCCCCGGCCCGGCGGGCGGTTTCGATCGCGGTCTCCAGCCGCCGGACCTCTTCGGCGGCCGCTCGGGCGGCGCCGGCCAGACGGCCCAGCCGGCCGGAGATCTCGGCCGCGCCCGAGTCGGCCTGGCGCATCAAGGCGCGGGCCTCGTCCACGGCCCGGCGGGCGGCGGCCTCGGAGCTGACCGCCAGCGCGAGCCGTTCGGACGCGTCCTCGCACTGATCGCGGGCGTCCTGCAGGCCGGCCGCGGCGTCGTCAGCGGCCGCGCGGACCTCGACCAGGCTCTGCTGGCCGGCGGACCCGCCGGTGGCCCAGTGGACACCGAGCACATCGCCGTCCCGGGTCACGACCCGGAGCCCGGGTGTGGCCCGCATCAGGTCGGCGGCCTGCTCCAGGCTGGCCGCCACCACCACCCCGCCCAGCAGCTGGGCCATGGCCGGGCGCAGCTCGTCGGTGACCTGCACCAGGTCGAGGGCGTGCCGGGCCCCGGCGGGCAGGTCCGGGCGGTCCGGCCGGGAGCGGGACCGGCTGGCCACCGAGTGGCCCACGTCGGGGTGGCCCGCGACGACCAGGCCGGCCGTGCCGGCCCCGGACTCGCGCAGCACGGTGAGGATGGCGATGGCCGCGTTGAGGTCGGTGACGGCGACCGCGTTGGCCGCCGCTCCCAGCGCGGCGGCGATCGCGGCCTGGGCGCCGTCGGCGACCGTGACGGCCTCGGCGAACGGGCCGATGATGCCGCTGAACCGGCCGTTGGTGGCCAGCAGGTCGGCCGACGCGTCCGCACCCCGGCGGAACGCCTCCTGCAGCGCCTCGACCCGGGCCCGCAGCGCGGTGTAACGCCGGGTGGCCTCGGCCTCGGTCGTGCGCAGCCCGGCGACCTCGGCGCTGGCCGCGGCCAGCAGGGCGGCGGCCTCCTCGTGGGCGGCGGCGATCTCGGCCCGGCCCTCGTCGCGCCCGGAGACCTGCTCCTGAACCTGACGGTGCTCGAGCTGGGCCCGTTCGGCCCGGGCCCGGGCCTCGGCGGCCGACACGGACAGCCGCTCCAGTTCCTCGGCCGCCGCGGCCTGGCGGCTGCTGGCCGCACCGGCCTGGCCGCGGAGCTTGGCCAGGCGGTCGGCCCGGGTGGCGGCGGCCCGGGCGTCGTCGGCGATCCGCCGCTCGACCCGGGCCAGCTCGGCCTCGGCCCCGGACCGTTCGGCGACGGCCGTCGTGAGCCGGTCCCGGCCCACGGCCAGCCGGGCCTGCAGGCTGTCCTCCTCCGCCCGCAGCTCGGCCGCCTGCCGGTCCAGCTCGTCGGGGTCGCGGCCGGGCCGTTCGGCGACCGGCTCGGCGGACAGGTGGCGGTGCCGCTCCTGGGCCAGGCCCGCGGTGGCGCGCAGCCGGTCGGCCAGGGAGGACAACCCGAACCAGGTCTGCTGGGCCCGGGCCAGCCCGGCGGCGTGCTGCTGGGCGGCGGTGTCCAGCCCGGCCTCACGGCGGCGGGCGTCGGCCAGCGCGGTCTCCAGCGCGGTCCGGCGGCTCAGCACGGCGGCCTCATCCGCCTCGTCGGCCTCCAGCCTGGCCGCCAGCATCACGTAGTCGTCGGCCAGCAGGCGCAGCCGGGAGTCGCGCAGGTCGGCCTGGATGGTGGCGGCGCGGCGGGCCACCTCGGCCTGCCGGCCCAGGGGCTTGAGCCGCCGGCCGAGCTCGGCGGTCAGGTCGACCAGCCGGGTTAGGTTGGCCTGCATGGCCTCCAGCTTGCGGAGCGCCTTCTCCTTGCGGCGGCGGTGCTTGAGTACGCCGGCCGCCTCCTCGATCAGTGCGCGGCGGGCCTCCGGGCCTGCGTGCAGCACGGTGTCGAGCTGGCCCTGGCCCACGATGACGTGCATCTCCCGGCCCAGGCCGGAGTCGGACAGCAGCTCCTGGACGTCGAGCAGGCGGCAGCGGTCGCCGTTGATGGCGTACTCACTCTGGCCCGACCGGAACATCAGCCGGCTGATCGTGACCTCGGCGTAGTCGATGGGCAGCGCGCCGTCGGAGTTGTCGATGGTCAGCGTGACCTCGGCCCGGCCCAGCGGAGGCCGGGACGTGGTGCCGGCGAAGACGACGTCCTCCATCTTGCCGCCGCGCAGGGACTTGGCGCCCTGCTCGCCCATGACCCAGCACAAGGCGTCGACGATGTTCGACTTGCCCGACCCGTTGGGGCCGACCACGCAGGTGATGCCGGTTTCCAGGCGCAGTGAAGTGGCGGACGCGAACGACTTGAAGCCGCGCAGGGTCAGGCTCTTCAGGTACACCGGTGCCCTCCCTCCTGCTCCGCCCGCCGGCGGCCGCGGCTGGCGGCGGCCGTCACGCGGCGACCTTACCGTGCACCGCCGTCAATTGCGGGCGCCTCAGGAGGTGCACCACGCGCTCGTGCGGCACCAGGAAAGGAAGGGGGCACCGGGAAAGGACAGGTCAATGGCACCGGAGTCGCTGGACCACCGCCGGTTAATGCGGGCGGTAAAGCCTGCGGGCGGCAAACCTGCGGTCAGCGAAGCCAGCCCGATGCTGGGCCCGCGCATTGGCGCGGGAGCAAGACAATAGGGACGCCCAAGAGGCAGGCGCCCCTATTTAGTCCTGCTGATGTTTCTGCCGTTTTGCCTCGTCGTGCAGGCGTCCGTCATGTGAACGCCGGCTCGCGGCCCGCTACCAGGAGCTCATCATCGCTGGCCCCAGCCATAAGTGCGTCGTTCTCGTCCTGGAGCCGCATAAGCTCGGTCTCCAGGTCGCGCACCCGCTGCTGAAGTCGGCGCATCTCTGAGATCATCCGTGGGTCGGGACCGCCAACGTGGCCAAGTAGAGCCTTCGCCATGGTGTGGGGTCCTCCACGCTGAGTGACCAGAGTGGGCACTTTCCAAAGTCACGCCTCATCGACGTGCATTAACATCATCTAGGTTCCCACTCGGGGCCTTGCTGGTCAAGCTGAGTGGGAACATAGCCCCCGTTATTTACCTTGCATACCGAATTGGTACACCGGCGGAGCCGGATCCCAATGCGGGGCAGAACGGGTTGATACGCCCCGTGGATTACGCCCGGTATCTGCGGCCCCATCATCACCCGCAGTTACCGGCCGCGGGCAGCGGCCGGAAGCAGCGGCCGGGAACCAGTGGATCAGCGCTCGGCGAACCCCGGCCAGCGGCCCTGAGGCTGCCCCCAGCGCTCGGTGACCCGCGTGACCCGGCCGGGGGCGTTCCCGCCGTTCAGCTCGGCCAGCAGGGCGCGGACCTGCGGCTCGGGGCCTTCGGCGACGACTTCGACCCGGCCGTCGTCCAGGTTGGTCGCCGAACCGGTCAGGCCCAGCCGGGTCGCGTTCGCCGCGACCCAGGCGCGGAAGCCCACCCCCTGGACCCGGCCGTCCGCCCACGCGGTCAGGCGCACGAGGCCCGGATCGTCCGGCGGAATTGTCACCCCTGCAGCGTATCGTTCGGGGAAAGAGAGGACCTGGAGCTGATCCCAGAGGCAGCAGGCCGGCGCGCCCGGGTGGCCGGCGCGGGCGGGCGTGGCTACCAGCGGCCGTTGCGCGGCCGGGGCTGGCAGCGGGGGCAGGTGTAGGACGACCGGTTCATGAACGGGTCGCGGCGGACCGGTGTGCCGCAGCGCGGGCAGGGCTGGTCCTCCCGGCCGTAGACGGCCAGCGAGCGGTCGAAGTAGCCGCTCTCGCCGTTGACGTTGACGTAGAGGCGGTCAAAGGAGGTGCCCCCGGCGGCGAGCGCGGTCCGCATGACCTCCCGGATGGCGGCCAGCAGCCGGGTGATCTCGGGGCGGGTCAGCGTATCGGTGGCGCGGGCGTAGTGCAGCCTGGCCCGCCACAGCGCCTCGTCGGCGTAGATGTTGCCGACCCCGCTGATCAGCGACTGGTCCAGCAGGGCGCGCTTGATACCGGTGCGGCGCCGGCGCAGCGCCGCGGCGAACGCGGCGTCGTCGAACACCTCCTCCAGCGGGTCGGGGGCGATGTGCGCGATCGGGCCCGGAAGCTCGGCGCCGCCCGGCACGTACAGCAGGTGGCCGAACGTCCGCTGATCGGTGAACCGCAGGTCGGGCCCATCGTCGGTGAACGTGAACACCGCCCGCACGTGCGGCGACAGGGGGCGGCCCGGGTCGCCGACCAGCAGCTGCCCGCTCATGCCGAGGTGGGCCAGCAGCGCATCCTCCCCGACCGGCAGCCACAGGTACTTGCCGCGGCGGCGGGCACCGGAGACGGGGCGGCCGGACAGCGCGGCCGAAAAGTCGGCCGGGCCGGCCAGATGGCGGCGCACGGCCCGGGGATGCAGCACCGAGACCTTGCCGATCGTCCGGCCGGCCACGTGCCGCTGCAGGCCCTGGCGGACGACCTCGACTTCGGGGAGTTCAGGCATGGGGGGAGGTGACCCGGGTGGTCAGGACGGCCGGCGGGAGTTTCCGGCGCCGGTTTCCCCGGTGGTGTCCACACCCGCGGTCGTGCCGCTGATGGCTATCCAGGCCGCTTCGGCCGCCTGTTGCTCGGCCGCCTTCTTGGACCGCCCCTCGCCCGAGCCGAGGACCTTGCCGCCCACCTTGACCGCAGCCCGGAACGACTTCTGGTGGTCCGGGCCGCTCTCGGCGACCGTGTACTCGGGCACGCCGAGAAGCTTGGCGGCGGTCAGTTCCTGGAGCGAGGTCTTCCAGTCCAGGCCCGCGCCGAGCTGGGCGGACTTCCCGATGACCGGGTCGAACAGGGTGTGCACCAGCTGGCCGGCCACGTCCAGCCCCCGGTCGATGAACACCGCGCCGATCACCGCTTCGAGGGTGTCAGCCAGAATCGACGGCTTGTCCCGGCCGCCGGTGCCTTCTTCGCCCCGGCCGAGCCGGACGTACTCGCCCAGGCTGAGGCCGCGGGCCACCTCGGCCAGGGCGGCCTGGTTGACCACGGCGGCGCGCAGCTTGGCCAGGTGACCCTCGGGCAGATTCGGGTAACCGCGGTACAGCGTGTCGGTGACGACCAGGCCCAGCACCGAGTCGCCGAGGAACTCGAGCCGCTCGTTGGTGGGCAGGCCGCCGTTCTCGTAGGCGTACGAGCGGTGCGTGAGCGCGCGCTCGAGGATCTCGTCGCTGAGCGGCACGCCGAGGGCAGCCGGGAACTCAGACGGTTCCCGGCCCGAGGCCGCCCCGCTTCCGCGCGGCCCGTCCCTAACGATGCCCACAGCACGCCTCCTCCAGGCCCACTCAAGTCACCTGGCCCGCTCAGGAAGGAGTGATCACCTGACGGCGCCGGTACGTGCCGCACGTCGGGCAGGCCACGTGCGGAAGCTTGGGGTCGTGGCACTGCGGGCAGCTGACCAGCGTCGGCGCCGACGTCTTCCACTGCGAGCGGCGCGAACGTGTGTTGCTGCGTGACATTCTCCGCTTGGGAACCGCCACCTCAGCCCTCCTGTCGGTTTCCGGCGCCGTTCGGGCGGCCGGTCTGGTCGTCGGCATCAAAGCCGTTGAATTGACGCAGCGCCTCCCACTCGGGGAGGACCGCGCCGTCGTGCTGATGTCCCGGCCCGGCGTCGGACAGCCGGACTCCGCACTGGACGCACAGCCCGGCACAGTCGTCCGAGCACAGCGGGGACAGCGGCAGTGCGAGCACCACCGCATCGCGGAGCACAGGCTCCAGGTCGAGCAGGTCACCCTCGAGAAGCAGGATGTCCTCTTCGTCTTCGGCTTCCGGGGGGCTCGGATCGTAGTGATAGAGCTCCTGGAAGCTGGCCTCCACCGACGTCGTCAGCGGCTCCAGGCAGCGGGCGCACTCACCCGCCACCGGTGCCGTGGCCGTACCGGTGACGAGAACACCTTCGTGCACCGCCTCCAGCCGTACCGACAGCTCCACCTCGGACCCGGGCGGCACGCTCGCGAGCGCGACCCGCATGTGATCCGGGGCCGGGATGGTACGGGACTCTTCCCGAGCGGCGCCGGGCTGACGTCCCAGGGCCCGTGTGTCGAACACGAGCGCTCCGCGCGGGTCGAGGGTGATGGCAGTTTTCCTGCGTACGTGAGGCATGATTGTTACCGGTTGGTGGTTCGTGCTGGGCGCTCTGTCCGGGGCCTGGCGAGCTGGCCCCAACAGAGCTGGACAGTCAAGCTTACGAC
>DASWVA010000647.1:0-5219 GCA_036401415.1 Streptosporangiaceae bacterium | reverse complement strand
CTGCCCGGCCGATGGCGTGCAGCGCCCCGGTCAGCGAGATGTAGTTCAGGTCGTGCCCGGACCGGCTGGCCAGCGGGCCGTCCTGGCCCCAGCCGGTCATCCGGCCGTAGACCAGGCCCGGGTTGACCGCGTGGCACTGCTCCGGGCCCACGCCGAGCCGTTCGGCCACGCCGGGACGCAGTCCTTCCAGCAGCACGTCGGCCCGGGCCGCCAGGCCCAGCACCAGGTCCCGGCCGGCCTCGGTCTTGAGGTCGGCGGTCACCGACCGGCGGTTGCGCAGCAGATAGTCGGGCTGGTCACCGGCCAGGGTGAATCCCGCCTGAGGCCGGTCCACCCGCACCACGTCGGCGCCCAGGTCGCCCAGCATCATCGCCGCGTGCGGCCCCGGGCCCAGGCTGGCCAGCTCAAGCACCCGCAGCCCGTCGAGCGGACCCAATAGTCCCAGCCCCTTCCTTCAACGATGAACCAGGCCCTCCTGGGCCATGGTCGCGATCAGCGTGCCGTCCCGGTGGAACATGCTGCCCTGGGCCAGGCCCCGCAGGGCGCCGGTGGCCGGGCTGGACTTGGTGAACAGCAGCCAGTCGTCCAGCCTCGGCTCGTTGTGGAACCACATCACGTGATCGAGCGAGGTCAGGCGGCTCACGTGGGGCCGGCCGAGCGGGCGCAGGATCCCCGACACGAACGTGAGGTCGCTGACGTAGGTCAGGATCGCGGTCCGGCTGACCTGGCCCCCCTTCAGCTGGCCCCCCTGCAGCTGGCCGCCCTCCGTCTGGACGCCGTCCCCGGTGCCGGTCCCCGGGCCCCGGGCGCGGAACCACAGGTCGTCGGAAAAGTGCGCCGGTCCCGCGTCCGGTCCGATGGCCGCCCGCAGGTCGAACGCACGGTCCGGCCGCAGCCCGGTAGCGCGGGTCCGCCACGCCATCGGCGGGCAGTCCTCCGGTGCCGGAACCGGAGGCGGCCTGACCTGATAGTCGGTGGCCGCCCGGTCGGTGCTGAACGAGGCCTCCAGGCACAAGATCGGCTGACCACCCTGGATCGCGGTCACCCGGCGGCGGCTGAACGTCCGGCCGTCCTGCAGCGGGTCCACCTGGAACACCACCGGCCGGCCGGTGTCACCGGGCCGCAGGAAGTAGGCGTGCAGCGAGTGTGCGCGGGCCTCCTCCACGGTGGTGCGCTCGGCCGCGACCAGGGCCTGCGCGCACACCTGGCCGCCGAACAGCCGGTGCCCCGGCTCCCCGGCGGCCTGGCTGCGGAACAGCCGCGTGTCCAGTGGTTCGAGGTCCAGCACGGCCATCAGATCCGGCAGCCCCCGGACCCGGTCGCCCGCAGCGTCCGGGACCGTCATTCGCCCCGCCAGACCGGCGCGCGCTTCTCCGCGAACGCGGACGCGCCCTCCCGGGCGTCGGCCGAGCCGAACACGGGCCGAGTGATCTGTTCCTGCTGCCGCCACATGTCCTCAGCGGTCCAGTCGGCCGACGCCGCGATCACCTCCTTGGTCGCCGCGATGGACAGCGGTGCGTTGGCGGTGATCCGCTCGGCCAGCTCGATCGCGCCGTCCAGCGCCCCGCCCGGCGCGGTGACCCGGTTGGCCAGCCCGAACCGCTGCGCGTCCGCCGCCGAGAAGAAGTCCCCGGTCAGCGCGTACTCCATGGCCACGTTGGGCGGTATCCGCCGGGGCAGCCGGATCAGGCCGCCGCCCGCGGCGATCAGGCCCCGCTTGATCTCCGGGATGCCGAACCTGGCGTCCTGCGCCGCGACGATCAGGTCACAGGCCAGCGCCAGCTCGAACCCCCCGGCCAGCGCGTACCCTTCGACCGCCGCGATCAGCGGTTTCTCCGGCGGACGCTGGGTCAGCCCGGCCAGTCCGCGGCCGGGCAGCGCGACCTGCTCGCCGCGCAGGAACGCCTTGAGATCCATCCCGGCGCAGAACGTCCCGCCCGCGCCGGTCAGGATGCCGATGGACAGCTCCTTGCGCTCGTCGAGCTGATCGATCGCGGCGGACACTCCGCGGGTGACGGCGGCGTCGATGGCGTTGCGGGCCGCCGGCCGGTTGATGGTGATGATCAGGATGCGATCGCGCTGCTCGATCAGCACGTCGTCGGCCATGGGGGTCCTTCCAGGTCGGTTAACCGCCAGTAGCAGTTCTACCGTCTGGGCCTCGCCCGGCATATCGTGGGAGGTAAGGGACGTCAGCAGTTGGAGGCAGCTCAGTGCGTGACGCGGTAATCGTGGCGGCGGTGCGGACACCGATCGGCAAGCGCAACGGGGGACTGTCCGGGGTGCATCCGGTCGACCTGTCGGCCCAGGTGCTCCAGGCGCTGGCCGGGCGCACGGGCCTCGATCCGGCTCTGGTGGACGACGTGATCTGGGGTTGCGTCGGCCAGGTCGGGGAGCAGACCTTCGACATCGGGCGGAACGCGGTACTGGGGGCGGGCTGGCCCGAGTCCGTGCCGGGCGTCACCGTCGACCGGCAGTGCGGCTCGTCCCAGCAGTCGGTGCACTTTGCCGCGGCCGGGGTCATCTCCGGTCAGTATGACGTGGTGGTCGCGGGCGGCGTGGAGTCCATGAGCCGGGTGCCGATGGGTGCCTCGGTCAACGGCGCCTGGCCGTTCGGCGAGGGTTTCCGGACCCGGTACGACGGCGCGGTCCCGAACCAGGGCGTCGGCGCGGAGATGATCGCCGACCGGTGGAAGCTGTCCCGCACCCAGCTCGACGAGTACAGCCTGGCCTCGCACGAGAAGGCGGCCGTGGCTCAGGACGACGGCCGGTTCGACGAGCAGATCGTCCCGGTGACCACTCCCGACGGCACCCAGGTGGCCAAGGACGAGGGCATCCGCCGCGGCGGCACGCTGGCGAGCATGGCCGGGCTCAAGCCGGCCTTCCGCCCGGACGGGGTGGTCACCGCCGGGAACAGCTCGCAGATCAGCGACGGCTCGGCCGCGCTGCTCATCACGACCAGCGCCAAGGCGGCCGAGCTCGGGCTGACCCCGCTGGCCCGCATCCACACCGCGGTGCTGGCCGCGGCCGACCCGGTGATCATGCTGACCGCGCCGATCCCGGCCACGGCCAAGGCGCTGGAGCGCAGCGGGCTGTCCGTCGACCAGATCGGGGCGTTCGAGGTCAACGAGGCGTTCGCCCCGGTCCCGCTGGCCTGGCTGGCCGAGACCGGCGCCGACCCTAAGGTGCTGAACGCGGGCGGTGGCGCGATCGCGCTCGGTCACCCCCTGGGCGGCAGCGGCGCCCGGCTGATGACCACGCTCGTCTACCACATGCGCGACAACGGCATCCGGTACGGGCTGCAGACCATGTGCGAGGGCGGCGGCCAAGCCAACGCGACCGTGCTCGAGCTGCTCTGAGCCGCCGGTCTCATGCGTCGCACCGTCTTTGACTCCGGACACGAGCAGTTCCGCGAGGTGGTCCGGGAGTTCGTGGCCCGCGAGGTAGCCCCGCACGCGCAGGCCTGGGAGGCCGCCGGCATTGTCGACCGGGCGGTGTACCACGCCGCGGGCAAGCACGGGGTGATCGGCTTCAACGTCCCCGAGGAGTTCGGCGGCGGCGGCGTGGCCGATTTCCGGTTCAACGCCGTCGTGGCCGAAGAACTGGCCGTGGCCGGGCCCGGCACGCCCGCGTTCACGTTGCACAACGACATCGTGGCCCCGTACCTGACCTCCCTGGCCGCCCCGGAGCAGCAGCAGCGCTGGCTGCCCGGGTTCGCCTCCGGCGACCTGATCGGGGCCATCGCCATGAGCGAGCCCGGCGCCGGCAGCGACCTGGCCGGGATCCGCACCCACGCCGAGCGCGACGGCCAGCACTGGGTCCTGTCCGGGTCGAAGACCTTCATCTCCTCCGGCATCAACGCTGACCTGGTCATCGTGGTGACCCGGACCGACCCGGACGCCGGGCACCGCGGGTTGTCGCTGCTGGTCGTGGAGCGGGACATGCCCGGCTTCACCCGCGGCCGCAACCTGGACAAGATCGGGCTGAAATCACAGGACACCGCGGAGCTGTTCTTCGACCAGGTGCGGGTACCCGTGGCCAACGTGCTCGGCCAGGAAGGCCGCGGCTTTTACCATCTGATGCACAACCTGCCCGCGGAGCGGCTGTCCATCGCGGTCAGCGCGGTCGCCGGGGCCCGGGCGGTGTTCGGGGAGACCGCGACCTACGCCAAGCACCGCACCGCGTTCGGCCAGCCCATCGGCGCCTTCCAGCACAACCGGTTCGTGCTGGCCGAGCTGGACACCGAGCTTGACCTGGCCCGGGTCTACGTGGACCGCTGCCTGGAAGGGATGGTGGCCGGCGACCTGACCGCGGTGGAAGCGGCCAAGGCCAAGTGGTGGACCACCGAATTGCAGAAGCGGGTGGTCGACGCCTGCGTCCAGCTGCACGGCGGTTACGGCTACATGCTCGAATACCCGGTCGCGCGGGCCTACCTGGACGCCCGGGTGCAGACCATCTACGGCGGCACCACCGAGATCATGAAAGAGATCATCGGCCGCGACCTGGGTCTGTGACACCACTGCTCGGAAACTGAGCGTGAGGCGACCGGGCGTCCGTACGAGCGGCGGTCCGCTCAATGCTTGGCCCGGCATTAGGCCCCATGCTCGGCCCTACATCGCGCCCAATGCTTTAGCCCCGCCAATCCTGCTGATGCCCTGGCCCGGCCTCCCGCTCAACCCATCCGCCCCATTCACCCGGGCAGTCACTGCTTTCTGCCGCACCGCTACCACCCATTAACGTATGCGCTTTTTAAGACACACCCTGACTTCCGCTTTACTGAGAGCGCGTTATTCGATACTATGTTCTAAGTAGAAATCGCAGGCAAGGCGGGTGGTGAACCATGACAGCGGAGCTGATTTCAGGGCTTAGCAGCGACGGGGATCCGCTGCTACAGGATGCGCCCGAATCCGCCTATTATCTTGTCCCGCCCGCGGACCGGCCGTCCGAATGCGCCGGCATCTCGGTTCGTGAGCTGTTCGACCAGGTGGACGCCGAGGAGCAGGAGGCCACCAGCGCTGAGCCGGGCGAGATCCTGACGGCAGGGTTCTGGCCACGCTCGCGGGTTTCGTCCCGGTCGCGTTCCGGGTTCGGGTCTGGCGAGGTGCTCGACGTGAGCCCGCCTGGCGCGCCGCTGGCCGGGTTCGCCGACGCGGCCACTCGTGACGGTGGCCTGGCCAGCCTGGGCGACGACGAGTTGATCGGCGCGGCCCGAGCCTGGCAGC
>DASWVA010000646.1:0-2056 GCA_036401415.1 Streptosporangiaceae bacterium | reverse complement strand
CTGGGCGGCCGGCCCGGACGTCGTGGACAGCACCCCCAGGCACCACGCCGCCGGGACCGCCGCGTCCGCGAACGGCAGCCGGGTCGCGTCGCCCTGGAAGACCGGCAGGCCGAACAGCCGCTGGGCGGCCCGGCAGGCGTCGGGCTCCGGCTCGACCAGCACCGGCCGGGCCCCGGACCGCTGGGCCGCGTAGGCGGCGGGTCCGCCCATCCCGGCACCCGCGTCGACGAGCTGGTCGCCGGGCCGGAGTTCGAGCCCGGACAGCAGCCAGTCGAGCGCCGCGGGCTGCCCGCTCCCCCGGCAGGCCGCGGGCAGGTGGTAGTCCGGGCCCAGGTCCCGCGCCACCTGGGCGGTCCAGGCGGCCACGGTGTCAAACTCGGCGTTCATGGGGTCGCCGGCGCTGCTGGTCATGCCGGGCGGGCTTCCCGGATCCGGCTCGCGCAATCCGCTTTGACCTGCGCCGCGTACTCGTACCCGCGACTGGACGCCGGACCGGACAGGTTCACGCCCACGATGCCCGGGATGGCCAGCAGTTCCCGGGCTTCGGCGACGGCCGCGCGGATGCCGGCCTCGACCGGGTCGGGGGCGTCCAGGACGCGGCGCACCGCGCCGGCATCCAGTTCCAGCCCGGGCAGGGCGCTGAGCACGGTGGCGGCGACGGGGTCGGTGTAGACGGCCACCGCGGCGATGACCGGAATCGTCACCCCGGCTCCGGCCGCTCCGGCCATGAACGACCCGACCGTGCCCACGGCGGCGTGGTTGAGGACCGCGACCGCCGCGCCCGCCCGCTGCTTCTGCCGCAGCCGGGCTGGCCGCAGCGCCCGGGGCGGCGCGGCCGGGGTCTCCGGTACCGCCGCCGACAGCCCGGTGGTGGCGGCCAGCGCGGCCAGCCGGGGCCCGTCGAGGTCAAAGACCTGGGTCACGTCCGGCCGGACGTCGTAGCCGCGGGCGTCCCCGGTCACGCACAGCACTGCGTCCACCCCGAGGTGGCGCAGGCCGTTGAGCTCCTGCTCCAGCACGATCCGGTTCCGGTCCCGGCAGGCCAGGGTGATCCACGGCCGCGCCCCGGCTTCCTGCAGCACGGTGGCGAACAGCGTGGGCGGGAAGTCCGGCCGGTTCTGGTGCTCACCGACCAGGACCGCGTCGCTGACCGGGGCCAGCTTAGCGGCCACGGTCCGCACGGACGGCACCGAGAACGGGTCCGCGGTGAAGTCAGTCAGGATCAGCGGGGCGCGCCGCAGTGGCACCGGCGGCACCGGGCCCGGGGGGTCCGGCCACGCGACCGGCCCGGGGAACACGCAGGGGTCCTCGACCACCTCGCAGCGACCGTCCGGCCGGACCCCGCCGCACGGGCCCATGACCATGTGCTTGGGGCAGGAGGTGTTCTGCGGCGGGCTGGGTGGCATCGCGTCAGGATCTCACGGCGATGTCCAGCCAGCTCAGCAGGGGAAGGAGCCGCTGGCCCGCGGGGGCCCCCACCAACTGGCCCCGCACCGGTGCGTGCGGGGCCAGTGTGCCCAGGTCCGTGCTACTTGATACCCGTGTTGGCGACGCCCTGGACGATCTGGCGCTGCAGGATCAGGAATACGGCGAGCAGCGGCAGGAAGCCCAGCACCGAGGAGGCCATCGTCTCGGCAAACTGGATCGCTGAGCCGCCGACCAGGCCGCTCAGCCCGACCGTGATCGTCTGCGACTTGGTCTGGGTCAGGACCAGGAGCGGCCACAGGAAGGCGTTCCAGCTCGTGATGAAGGTGAGGATTGCGACCGCCGAGATAGCGGGCCGGCACAGGGGCATGCAGACCTGGTAGTACACCCGCCACCAGCTCGCACCGTCCAGCCGGGAGGCTTCGATGAGCGAGATCGGGATCTGCTTGAGGAAGGCGTGGAAGACGAAGACGGCCACCGGGGCGGCGAGGGCCGGCAGGATCAGCGCCCAGTACGTGCCCAGCAGGTGAATGGTCCGGAACTCCATGAACTGGGGCAGCACCAGGGCCTCGGTGGGCAGCATGAGCCCGGCCAGGATCACGGCGAACACCACCGACTTGCCGCGGAAGTT
>DASWVA010000645.1:0-3635 GCA_036401415.1 Streptosporangiaceae bacterium | reverse complement strand
TAGCCCCCGGGCCCGCCGGGGTCAGCCGCCGAGGTCAGCACCGCCCGCGACGTCGATCATCCAGGCCAGCACGAACGCCTCCTCGCGCCAGGCGTCGTAGCGGCCGCTGCGGCCGCCGTGGCCCGCGTTCATCTCGGTCTTCAGCAGGAACGGGCCGCCCCGCGCGGTGGCCCGCAGCCGGGCGACCCACTTGGCCGGCTCCCGGTACAGGACCCGGGTGTCGTTCAGGCTGGTCATGGCCAGGATCGGCGGGTAGTCCGCGGCCTGTACGTTCTCATACGGGGTGTAGCTCTTCATGTACCGGTACACCTCGGGATCGTGCAGCGGGTCGCCCCACTCCTCCCACTCGGTCACCGTGAGCGGCAGGGACGGGTCCAGGATCGAGGTCAGCGCGTCTACAAACGGCACCTGGGCCACGATCCCGGCGAACGCGGCCGGGGCCGCGTTGACCACCGCGCCCATCAGCAGGCCGCCCGCGGACGCGCCCCGGGCCACTAGCTTGCCCGCGCGGGTCCAGCCCTGCGCGTCCAGGTGCCGGGCGCAGGCCACGAAGTCCGAGAAGGTGTTCTTCTTGTGCAGCATCTTGCCGTCGTCGTACCAGCCGCGGCCCAGCTCACCACCGCCGCGGACGTGCGCGATGGCGTACACGAAACCCCGGTCCAGCAGCGACAGCCGGGCGATGGAGAACCGCGGGTCCATGGAGATCTCATAGCTTCCGTACCCGTAGATCACGGCGGGCGCGCTGCCGTCCCGGGGCGTGCCGCGCCGGCACACCAGCGAGATCGGCACCCTGGTCCCGTCGGGGGCGGTGGCCCACTCCCGGTGCTGCTCGTAGTCCTCGGGCCGGTAGCCGCGGCCGCCGGGCGGTGTGAGCACCGGCTGTCGACGGCGCAGGATCAGCTCACCGGTCGCCATCTCGCAGTCGTAGACCGAGTCCGGGGTGACCAGGGAGGCGTAGTGCAGCCGGTACTGGGTGGCGTCCGCGTCCGCGGCGCCGCTGGGAGAGACCGTGTAGACGGGCTCGGGGAAGGACACGTCGTAGCCGGTGCCGCCGGCCCGGATGACCCGCAGGCCGGTCAGGCCGTCCCGGCGGAAGTACACCACCACGAACCCGGCGAACGCGTCGACACCCAGCAGCCGGGTGCCGTCCTGGCCACCGATGATCGTGGTCCACGCGCCCGGGTCACCGGCCGGCGCCTCGGCCAGGGCGAAGTTCGGGGCCTGGTCGTTGTGCAGGATCAGCAGCCGCTGGCGGCCATCCGCCAGCACCTGGTGCTCGACCTGGTACTCCAGGCCGGGACGGCGCGGGGTCACCACCCGCAGCTCCCCCTGCGGCTCGGCCGCGTCGAGCAGCCACACCTCACTGGTCAGCTTGCTGGAAGAGGACACGACCAGGAACCGCTCGCTGCGGGTCAGCCCGACCCCGACCCAGAACTTCTCGTCGGCCTCCTCGAAGATCACCGTGTCGTCGGTGTGGGGGGTGCCGAGCACGTGCCGCCAGACCCGCCACGGCCGCCACGCGTCGTCCACGGTCACGTAGAACAGCGCGCTGGCGTCCAGGGACCAGGCCGCCTGGTAGAACGTGTTTGGTATCTCGTCGGCGGCCAGCTCACCGGTGTGCAGGTTCTTGATCCGCAGGGTGAACCGCTCGTCACCGGTGAAGTCGGTGGAGTAGGCCAGCAGCCCCCCGTCCGGGCTGACGCTGAACGCGCCGAGCGAGAAGAAGTCCTGCCCGGCGGCCAGCTCGTTCCCGTCCAGCAGCACTTCCTCGCCCGGCAGGGCGCCTCCGTCGCGGGCGGCCGGCGGGCCGTCGTCGTCCGGCTGGACCGCGCGCCGGCACTGCAGCCCGTACTGCTGGCCTTCCACCGTCCGGCCGTAGTACCACCAGCGGCCCTTGCGGGCCGGGACGGACAGGTCGGTCTCCTGGGTGCGGCCCTTGATCTCGCCGAAGATTGCGCCCCGCAGGTCCTCCTCGCCGGCGGTGAGCGCCTCGGTGTAGTCGTTCTCGGCGGTCAGCCACGCGATCGTGTCCGGGTCGTCCTTGTCCCCCAGCCAGGTGTACGGGTCGGTGACCGTGTCCCCGTGAAAGGCCCGCTCCGACGGCACCTGCTTGGCGGGCGGCGGGGCGGGCGCGTCCGGCGCGCTGGCCAGCTCCCGGAACGAGGCCGTGACGGCGGCGGGACGGTGACCGGTGGTGGGATCCGCACTCATGCCCCGAGCTTACTGAGCTGCGGGCCTGGACCGCCGGTCCCGGCCCCCGTCGTGGCCGCGCCCGTTACGATCATCGGCATGCCGGACGAACCGAGCGCGGCCGCGCACACGTTCCGGGCCGCCCTGCGTGGCCTGACCGGCGACCCGGCCGTCCCGCTGGCGGCCATCCACCACTGGCTCGATGACCTGGGGCGCCAGTACCAGCAGCGGCGCAGTCTCCGGCCGGTGCTGGTACTGCGGGCGGCGCTTGCGCTGGACACCGGTGACCCGCAGGCCGCCTCGGGGCAGCTGGCGGCGGCCATGGCCGCCCCCCGCGACGCCACGGCGGAGTGCCCCGCCTGCGAGAGCGGCGACGCGGGGCGGTGGCGGGCCATGCTGGGCGACGACGCGGGCGCCCTGGCGCACTGGGCGCCCGTCCTGGACGGCCGCCAGCAGTGCCCGGACGAACCGCACGCGGTGCTGGCCCACGCTCTGCTGCCGCTGACAAGGGCCGGCCGGCTGGACGAAGCCCGCGGCGCCCACCTGCGCGGCTACCCCCTGGTCCGCGGCGACCCCGGCCGGCTGGCCGCCGTGGGCCGGCACATCGAGTTCTGCGCCCTCACCGGGAACGAGGCCCGCGGCCTGGCCATCCTCACCGAGCACGTGACCTGGCTGGCCGAGCCCGCGCCCGGCCCCGGCGGTGCCCCGGAACCTGACGCGCTGGCCTGGCTGGAGTTTGCGACCGGGGCGTGCGTCCTGCTGCGCCGCCTGGCTGATCTCGGGCACGGCGGCCTGCCGCTGGGCCCGGGTACGGCCGGGAGCCAGCTGGCCAGCTGCGAGCAGGAGACTGGTTTCCTGTGCGACCGTTACGGCATCCGCAACGGGACCACCGCGCTGCGCGACCAGGTGGCCCGGCGCCTGGCCCAGCGCCCGCTGGCGGACCGGCTGCCGGTCGGCGCCCCGTCCCGGCTGCCCGGGACAGCGGCCGGTGACGCCCGGGAGACCCTGGGCCACCTGGGCACCCTGGGAGAACAGGTGGCGCGGGCCCGGCAGCTGCGCGACGAACGGCACCCGCACGCGCGCCAAGCCTGGGAGCAGGTGGGCGCCAGCGGCCATGACCTGCCCGCGGACGTGGCCGCCGAACTGGCCCGGCAGCGGGCCGGCGCGCTGGCGGAACGGGACCCGTTGGCCGGGCACGAGGCGCTGCTGGCGGTGGCCGGGCAGCTGGCCGGGCTGGGAGAAGATGCCCGCGCCTGTGAGGCCCGGGCGGCTGCAGCCCTGGCTCAGGCCCAGGCGGGCGATGTGGCCGGGGCGGTCCCGGCGCTGGACGCGGCCATCGCCGACGCCAGCGCCGCGTTCGCCCGCGGCACGTTCACCCCGCGGCAGTACCTGATCGTGCGCCGGGCCCGCGCGCTCCTGGCCTTCCAGGCCGTGGCGGCCGGGCT
>DASWVA010000644.1:0-2264 GCA_036401415.1 Streptosporangiaceae bacterium | reverse complement strand
CGGTCACGCTCGGCGGCCGCTGCTCCCGGCACACGGCCATGGCGTGCGGGCACCGAGGGTGGAACCGGCAGCCGGTTGGTGGCGACACCAGGCTGGGCGGGGCGCCGCGGGCGGCCAGCGACGGCGGCCCGGGCCGGGCCGGGTCCGGTGCCGCGGACAGCAGCAGCTGCGTGTACGGATGGGCCGGGGCGTCGGTCAGCTCGGTGCTGGGCGCGGACTCCACCAGCTCACCCGCGTACATGACCACGATCGTGTCGGCCAGGTACCGGGCCGAGGCGATGTCGTGGGTGACGTACAAGATGGCCAGGCGGGAGTTTTCCCGCAGGTCGGCCAGCAGGTTGAGCACGCCGAGCCGGATCGACACGTCGAGCATGGACACCGGCTCGTCGGCCAGCAGCACATCCGGCTGCACGGCCAGCGCCCGGGCGATCGCCACCCGCTGCCGCTGACCGCCGGACAGCTCATGGGGGTACTTGTCGATGAACCTGCCCGGCGGGTCGAGCGCCACCCGCCGCAGCAGCTGATCCATGGCCCCGTCCAGGTCCCCGTCGGTCATGTGGTGGATCTTCAGCGGCCGGGTCAGGTGGTACCGGACCGAGTGCACCGGGTTCAGCGACGCGAACGGGTCTTGGAGCACCAGCTGGACCCGGCTCGCGTACCCCTGCCGCTTCCGCTGGCCGAGTGGCACCTGCTCCCCGTCCAGCAGCAGCTCACCGGAGGTGGGAGTGATGATCCGGGCCAGCAGCCGGGCCAGCGTGGACTTGCCGGACCCGCTCTCGCCCACCACCGCGGTGACCGCCGAGCGCGGCAGCGCCAGCGACACGTTCTCCACCGCGTGCACGGTGGCCCGGGGCCGCAGCCCCCGCCGGATGTGGAAGTGCTTGGTCAGGTCGCGGGCTTCCAGCACCGGCGCGGCCGTGCCGGGGGAAACCGGATCGGTCAGGGTCTCGGTCACAATGTGCCTTCCTCGGCGCTGGCGGTGACGGCCGTGGAGCCGCCGTCCGTGGCCAGTTCAGGGGCCGGGGCAGCCGGGTCCGCCGGGTTGGGCCGGGCCAGCTCCTCCGGTACGTGCGGCCACTGCGGGTCATGCAGCCAGCAGGCCACCTCGCGCGGGCTGCGGCGCTCCGGGACCGGCGCGCCGGTCAGCGGTACCAGCTCCGGCACCTCCACTGAGCACCGGTCCATGGCGTGCTGGCAGCGCGGGTGGAACGCGCACCCGGATGGGACCGACCGCAGGTCCGGCGGGGACCCGGCGATGCCCGTCATCGCCTTGCGCTCCCCGTGCATGGGCGGGAACGAGTTGAGCAGCCCGTAGGTGTAGGGGTGGCGCGGCGCCCGGAACAGCGACTCCGACCCGGCCCGCTCGACCAGCCGGCCCGCGTACATCACCGCGATCTCGTCGGCCAGCTCGATCAGCAGCGACAGGTCGTGGGTGATGAACAGGGCGGCGAAGCCCAGCTCGTCCCGCAGCCGGATGAGTTCCTCGAGGATCTCCCGCTGGGTGACCACGTCCAGCGCGGTGGTGGGCTCGTCCATGATCACGACCTGCGGCTCCAGGGCCAGCCCCATCGCGATCATGGCGCGCTGGCGCATGCCGCCGGACAGCTCGTGCGGATAGCTGCCGAGCCGGTCGCCGGTGATGCCCACCATCTCCAGCAGCTCGGTGGCCCGCTTGATCCGGCCCGCGCGGTTCAGGTCCGGGCGGTGGGCGCGCAGCACGTCCACGATCTGGGAGCCGATGGTGGCCACCGGGTTCAGCGCGTTGAGCGCGCTCTGCATGACCACCGAGATTTCCGACCAGCGAATCCGCTGCAGGTCGCCTTCGTTCAGGTCCAGCAGGTCGGCCGTGCCCGCCATCGCGGCCGGCCCGCTCTGCGCGTTCGGATGGGAGTGGAACAGCACCTCGCCGCCGGTGATCACCCCGGGCTCCCGCAGCAGCCGGGTGGCCGCGTACGCCAGCGTCGACTTGCCGCTGCCGCTCTCCCCGGCCAGCCCGAGTACCTGGCCGCGGCGCAGGGTCAAGCTGGCGTCCACCACCGCGTGCACGGCGTCTTCGCCCCACCCGTAGTCCACGCACAGCCCGCGGATCTCCAGCACCGGGTCACCCTGGTGCACCTGCCGGCTGACCTCGCCGTCGCCCGCCGTCATCGGGGCGACCGCGTTCCCGGCGCTCACCGGGCCACCTTCGCGGGGCCGGCCGCGGTTGCGGCCGCCGGGGCGGCGTGGTTACGGACCACCGGGGTCAGGCCCAGCTTGGGGTGGCG
>DASWVA010000643.1:0-4896 GCA_036401415.1 Streptosporangiaceae bacterium | reverse complement strand
CTGTCCGGGATGCTGTAGCGGAAGTCGATCGAGTTCGTCGCCACCGGCGTGGTGAACGTGACGTATTGGCCGCTGCCCTGCAGGGTGACGGCCTTGCGGCCGGACGCCTCGTCGGCCAGCTGGCCCTGGGTGTAGCTCGGGCCGATGACGGTGCCGTTGGTGGCGGAGTTCTCGGCCTGGACCTCGCTGTAGGCCAGGCTGGCGCCGCTGCCGCCGGTGGCGGCGGCCGTGGAGTGAGCGGCGGCGGCGGCCGGACTGGCCGCCACGGTCAGGAAGCCGGCCATGGCCAGCGAGGCGGAACCGGCGGCTACGGCCGTCACCCGCCCCAGATGTCGGATGGGCTGGAACACCTGTTGCCCCTTTCGTGCGCCTGACCGGAGCGATCCGGTGACGCCGTTGTCAGCTGAGAGAGGGGGTGGGACAGAAGGGGGGCAGCGGCTCCGGCTATGGCCATGGCCGCTTGACC
The DNA here is from genome assembly GCA_036401415.1 of Streptosporangiaceae bacterium. Lineage (GTDB taxonomy): Bacteria > Actinomycetota > Actinomycetes > Streptosporangiales > Streptosporangiaceae > Bog-532. Next base: position 4,430 of record DASWVA010000643.1, on the reverse strand, counting down.
GCGCGGCCCGCGGTAGCGGGTGACCTGTCGGTTTGCGAGCGCGCGGCCGTTTAACAGTGGTTGATGTAACCAGGACGCTAATCTTTTCGACAGCAACACGCAATATCTAGACACATGCCTGATAAATACTTACTCAGTCTTGCAAGATCCAGGACTTGGCCACAGCTCCGCACGGTCGGCAGTTTTCGCAGGTCACCGCGGAGACCAGGGCCCGGCTGAGTTAACCGGGCCTGGCTGAGGCCGGAGTGAAATTACCGATCGCGGTAATCAGACGTTCAGGTCTGTCGTTTGATGACCCGCCTGAGGGCCGGGGCGGGCGCGGAACGCCAGCGGCGCCGGGAAGCCCCCGCTCGTCAGCCCGCCTCGGAGGCGGAGACGCTGGCCGCCTCGGCCAGGAACTCGTACTCGGGATCGGTGAGCTTGCCCAGGTCGTACGCGAGCACCACGTCGTCGAAGGAGCCCGGCACGTAGGGCTCCGGGTCGTCGATGGCCGCGGCGGCCGGTTCCAGGCCGGGCGGGCAGATCGACGGCACGGACGGCCAGCGGCGGGCCCGGAACTCCAGGCCCAGTCCTTCCAGACCGAGCTGACCACGCCGGTAGGCGTCGATCATGGCGGCCACCGCACCGCCCGGCAGGCCGCCGCTCCGGGTGTGGCCGGCCGTCACGCTGGCGGGCTCGGCCCCGGATACCCACCGGATGCTGTCCCGTGCCGCCGCGGCGGCCGGGCTGCCCAGCGCCCGGATCGCATCGGGAGGCAGGGGCCGGCCCCCGAAACCGTGTCCCTGCCGGTACTCGTCTTCGCCGTCGCGGCAGGCCGCCTCGGACCGCCGTACCGACTCCTCCACGTCAAGGTCGGCGAACACCGCGATGACCGAGTAATCGGCGAACCGCAGCGCGTAGGTCCAGGATTCAGCCGAGGGCCGCGAGGCCAGCGTGATGTCCAGGATGACGTCCCACCCGCTGTTGATCGCGACCAGGCCGATCCGCTTGGCCACGTGCTGGGCCTCGGCGTGCACCAGCCCTGCGCCGCTCAGCGGCGACCGGCCCGGCACCGCGGGGATGAGCCCGTGGGCGGCCATCCGGGTCAGCACGTCGCTCACGCTGACGGTCAGGAACCGCGACCGCTCGACACCGGCCTGCGCCAGGGCCGCGGCCCGGTCGGCCCCGGGCAGACCGCCGACGATGACCGCGCGGTAGTCGTGCGGTACCGCCGGCGCGGTCCGGAAGACCTCGGCGATCAGCTCACCCAGCTGCTCGTTGCGGCCAGCGGTCCAGATCATGGCCGAATTGTCCGCCCGCCCAGCCCCGGATCCATGTCTCACTTCGGCGCATCAGGGCACGGCGGGTCCTGAGGCTCCCCGCGGCCTGCTCAGACGGCAGCGGGGGCGCCGGCCGCTGACCAGCCGATGGCGGGCGCGATATCCCGGGCGATGGTGGCCAGGATGCGCGCGTTGTAGTCCACGCCCAGCTGGTTCGGCACGGTGAACAGCACGGTGTCCGCCGCCTGCACCGCCTCGTCCGCCGCCAGTTCGGCCGCGATGCGGTCCGGTTCCCCGGCGTAGGTGCGGCCGAACCGGGACCGCACGCCCTCCAGCAGCCCGATCTGGTCGCCTTGTTCCTGATCGCCGAAGTACAGCCGGTCCACCTCCTCGGTGATCGGCAGCACGCTGCGGGAGACCGAGACCAGCGGCTCGCGGTCCCAGCCCTGCTCGCGCCAGGCCTCCCGGTACAGCCGGATCTGCTCAGCCTGCAGCTGGCCGAACGGCACCCCGGTGTCTTCCGACAGCAGGGTCGAGCTCTGCAGGTTCATGCCGGTCTGGGCCGCCCACTGGGCGGTGGCCCGGGTGCCGGCCCCCCACCAGATCCGCTCGGCCAGGCCGGGTGACTGGGGCTGGATGGCCAGGCCGCCACTGACGCCGGTGCGGGCCGGATCGGTCCGGGCCACCACCCCGGCGTTGATCGCGGCCAGGAACAGCCCGGTTTTGCGCCGGGCCAGGTCCGCGTCGGTCTCCTCGCCGGAGGGCTGGTAACCGAAGGATTCCGCGCCGTGCAGCACGGTCTCCGGTGAGCCCCGGCTCACGCCCAGCTGCAGCCGGCCACCGCTGATCAGGTCGGCCGCGGCCGCCTCCTCGGCCATGTACAGCGGGTTCTCATAACGCATGTCGATGACCGCCGTGCCGATCTCGATCCGGCTGGTCCGGGCGGCGATCGCCGACAGCAGCGGGAACGGCGACGCCAGCTGGCGCTCGAAGTGGTGCACGCGGACGAAAGCCCCGTCCACCCCGAGTTCCTCGGCGGCCTGGGCCAGCTCGATGGTCTGCAGCAGCGCGTCGGCCGCGGTGCGGGTCTGCGACCCGGGCGCCGCCCGCCAGTGCCCGAACGACAGGAATCCGATCTTTGTCACGTGAGGGTCAGCGCGGCGGGCTGCGCGGTGATTCCCGCAGGGAGGGGGGCGGCGCGGTTATCTCCGCTGCGGCGGGTAGTCCCGGTCAGTGATTCCGCGGGAATCTGCGATCGGAGGACTTTGATGCACCAGCGCACGCTGGGACGCCACGGGCTGGTCACGTCGGCCATCGGCCTGGGCACGATGGGCATGACCTTCGCCTACGGCGCCGGCGACGAAGAAGGCGGGATCGCGACGATCCACCGCGCTCACGAGCTGGGCGTGACCTTCATCGACACCGCCGAGCTGTACGGCAACGGCACCGGTGCCAACGAGAAACTGGTGGGACGAGCCGTCGAGGGCTTCCGCGACGACATGGTGCTGGCCACCAAGTTCGGCTTTGTGCTGCCCCGGCCGGACACGGGGCGCCAGTTCGACAGCCGGCCCGGGCACATCCGCGAGGTGACCGAGAACAGCCTGCGCTTCCTGGGCACCGACCACATCGACGTGCTGTATCAGCACCGCCTGGACCCCGACGTCCCGATCGAAGACGTGGCCGGCGCGGTCCGGGACCTGATCGACGAGGGCAAGGTCCGCTTCTTCGGGCTGAGTGAGGCCGGCCCGGAGGACATCCGCCGGGCCCACGCCGTCCAGCCCGTGTCGGTACTGCAGACCGAATATTCGATCTTCGAACGGACGGTGGAGGCGGAGATCCTGCCCACCATCCGCGAGCTGGGGATCGGCTTCGTGGCCTACTCACCGCTGGGGCGTGGCTTCCTCACCTCGGCCGTCAAGCCCGCGAGCGAGTACGGCCCGGATGACATGCGCAGCCGGGACGAGCGCTGGCAGCCCGGCAACTACGAGCGCAACGCCGAGGCCATCGGCCAGCTGACCAAGCTGGCCGGGCAGAAGGGCATCGAGGTCACGCAGCTGGCGCTGGCCTGGCTGCTGGCCCAGGGCGACGACGTCGTCCCCATCCCCGGCACCCGCAGCCCCGGACGGCTGGCCGAGAACGCCGCCGCCGCGGACGTCCAGCTCACCGCCGATGACCTGGCCCGTATCCACGAGATCCTGCCCGACGGCGCCTACGGTGGCCGCTACCCGGCCGCGATGATGCCGCAGTGGTCCCGGAGCGCCTGACGCCGCGGTGACCCGGGCCCGGCCGGCACCCTTAGGGCCGACTCGGATCATCCGACGGAAATCCAACGATTAGGGGTGTCGGTAAGACTGCTGTCACCAGGTTAAACGTGTCACCCGGTCTGAACGAGCATGTTCATCCTGGGTGAGCCGGGCTTTCTGCGGCGAGCGGGGGCAGCGCGGTGGTCCCTTCGGGGGACCGGTGGACGGTGGGCCGGCTGATGCTGAGCAGGACGGCGATGTCGGGGACGTTGTAGTCGCCGCTGTCGTGCATGCGGCGGATCTCGCGGTCCTGGGCGAGGATCTGCAGGAACATCCGGGAGAACGGGTCGTTCCAGTGGTATGTCGACCCGCCGAGCGCGAGCCGGACCCCGCGGGCCGGCAGGCCGCTGAGGATGTCGAGCGCACCGGGCACCGACCGGTCGAGCCGGTCGAGCTTGGTGAGGGTCAGGGTGTCGCCCTCGCGGACGGCGGCCAGGGCCTGGTTCAGGCCGGGCCGGGCGCGGCCGGTACCCGTGAGTCCCTTGTCGAGGTAGACGCGGTTTGCCGGTACGCCGAGCACCGCGAGGGCCTGATGCCCGGATTTCTCTGCACGGGCCTCTTGTTGATGTTCCAGGTTGTCTTCCCAACGCCCGCGCCCGCCATCTACTCCGCCGGGCGTGGCAGGGTCCCCTGGTCGATGACCGTGTCGTAGATGTGCGCGAGCGCCTCACTGAAGGGCTCGATCAGGTGCCCGGGCAGGCCCGCGAAGAAGAGTCTGCGGACGAGCTCGACGTGGCCGGGGGCGGCGCTGACAAGAGCTTGGCGGCCGGCGAGGGTCAGTACCGCATCGGTCACCCGCTTGTCCTTGCGGGACGGGGTACGCACGACCAGACCCCGCGTGCTCATCCGCTGCAGGTGATGTGAGAGG
>DASWVA010000642.1:0-3838 GCA_036401415.1 Streptosporangiaceae bacterium | reverse complement strand
GGCCCGGCCGCCCGGGTGGGGCGCCCGCTCGATGACCGTGACCTCCCGGCCCCGTCCGGCCAGGTGCAGCGCGGCCGCCAGTCCGGCCAGCCCGGCGCCGGCCACCACCACGTGGTCGGTCCGGCCCCCTTGGCCCGCGATGGTCCGCATCGCTTACCGGGCCCGGTCCGTGTAACGGACGGCGAGGTCGGTCAGGGTGTCACGGACGAACGGGCTGAGCCCCACGCCAGCCAGCCCGTCGCAGGCGGCGTTGACCCGCTCCCTGATCATCTGCTCGATGCGGACGATGGCTCCGGTGTCGGCGATCAGCTCGCGCCACCGGTCGAGGTCGGCGTCGTCCAAATCCTCGCGGCGGGACAGCCGGGCCAGCTCGGCGTCCTGCACCGGGCTGGCCATGTCGGCGGCCAGCACGACCACGCTGGTGGCCTTGTGCTCGCGCAGGTCACCGCCGCTGGGCTTGCCGGTGACATCCGGCCGGCCAAACACGCCGAGCACGTCGTCACGCAGCTGGAACGCCTCCCCCACCAGCCCGCCGTAGACGCCCAGCCCGGCCAGGACGCGCTCGTCGGCGCCGGCCAGGGCGGCACCCAGTTCCAGCGGACGGCGGACGGTGTAGTTGCCGGACTTGCGCCGGCTCACCTCCAGCACCTCATCCAGGCCAGGCTCACCGCGCGCGTCATTGACCAGGTCGGCGAACTGCCCGACGGCCAGCTCGCCGCGCAGGGTGTCATACCGGGGCCATCCCCGGGCCAGCGCGGCCGCGGGCAGGCCACTGTCGCGGAACAACTGCTCGGCCCAGACCAGGCACAGGTCGGCCAGCAGCACCGCAGCGGACTCCCCAAAGTGCTCCGCCGAACCGTCCAGGCCCTCGGCCCGGTGCCAGCCGGCCAGCCGCAGGTGGGCCGCGGGGCGGCCGCGGCGCAGCGCGGACCGGTCCATCACGTCATCCTGGAGCAAGGCGAAGGCGTGGACCAGTTCGGTACTGGCGGCGGCGCGGCCGGCGGCCTCGCTCTCGGCCGCGCCGCTGAGCCAGCCCAGGTCGGTGAAGGTGGAACGGACGAACTTGCCCTCGGCCACGAAGCTGACCAGCAGATCGGTGAGGAAGCCGGCCCCGGGCACCCCGTGCACGTGCTCCGCGCAACGGTCGCGGACGAAACCGGTGAGCACGGTGGCGGTCTGCTGCTGCCGCCGGCCCAGCCACCGGTCCAGGTCAGGTACCGAATGGAGTGGCGTCGGCGGAACAGGGAAGGGCGTTTGGACGGGGTGGCCATTCACCAGCTGACTCACCTGCATGCCTGCGGCCTCCGATCGGTGGTCAACGTACCGGTGGCCGGAGTGTTACCCGGTCCAGTCAGCGCGAAACGACGCACAAACGATGCAAGCCAGCTTAACCCGCATCGTTTCGGGACGAACGGGCGGGGGGCGCAATTGACACGCACCCGGAGCGGATGCCGATCGACGGCCCCAGCGATTAGGCTTCCGGTGGGCAGGGCGGGCCATTGCCTGGGGGGCCGGGTCTGCACGGGAGGAATACTCATGCCGGGAGAGGTGCGACGGTCCCCGTCGTCCCTGGCCACCAAGCTTGACCGGTTGTTCCAGGCGGTGCGGCCGGGCGGCCGCGGGGAGTACACCTATCAGGAAGTGGCCGATACCATCCGCGACGGAGGCGGCCCCACCATCTCGGCCACCTACCTGTGGCAATTGCGTAAGGGGCTGCGGGACAACCCCACCCGGAACCATCTGGCCGCGCTGGCCCGTTTCTTCGGCGTCAGCCCGGCCTACTTCTTCGACGAGGACACCGCCGAAATGGTAGACGCCCAGCTCAGCCTGCTGGCAGCGATGCGGGACGCGTCCGTCCGCAGCGTGGCACTGCGGGCGGCGGGGCTGTCGGTGGAAAGCCTGGCCGCGGTCCAGGTCGTCATCGACCACGCGCGGCGGCTGGAAGGGCTGGGGCCCGAGCCGGACCAGGGACCCGGCCAGCAGGCCGGCCGGGAGCCGGAGCCGGGCCGTGAAGCGGGTGAGCCGTCCGCGCACCGGGCCGCCGATGCCTAGAGCACGCCCGCGCCAGGTGCGACGGCGCTGCCGGGCACGGCTGCGGCAGCTGGCCCTGCCCGATCCCTTCGACCTGACCGAGCTGTGCCGGTCGGTCAGTGCCAGCCGCGGCCGGCCGCTGCACGTCCGCGGCATCCCCGGCCCGGCCACCCGGGCGCGGCCCTGCGGCATCTGGATCGCGACCGCCGGCGAGGACTGGATCTTCGTGGACCAGCAGACCAGCCCGCTGCACCGGCAGCACATCGTGCTGCATGAACTGGCGCACATTCTGTGTGGGCACACCGCAGCCGAGCTGCCCGAGAACGAGATGCTCCGGCGGCTGTTCCCCGACCTGTCCCCGGCCATGGTCACCACCGTGCTCAGCCGGACCAGTTACCAGTCCGAGTCCGAGCAGGAGGCCGAGCTGCTGGCCTCGCTGATTTTGGCCCGGGCCCAGCCCACCGCGGTGCCGATCATGGCGGTCACCGACGTGGCCGGCCCCGAGACTGAGATCCTGCGCCGGGCGGGCCAGGCGCTGGGAATGGAGCCATGACCGGCGGCGTGCTGGCCGTCACCGTGCTGTGGGTGGTGGTGCTGGCCCAGTTTCCGTCCCAGCGGCAGGTCCCGGTCCGGTGGGCGGTCTGGGCCACGCTGGTGCTGCTGGCCGCGATCGGCACCCTCAACCTGGCCGCGGTCGGCGCCTGGCTGGACGCGGCGTCCGGGCTGCCCAACGCAGCCGACGTGGCCCAGCACGTGCTGGCCGTGGTGGCCAGCACGCTGGCCCGGTACTGCGTGGTGCAGGTGTTCGGCCCGCCGCGGCCGCGCAGCCGCTGGCCGGCGCTGATACCGGCGGCCCTGGCCGCCGCGGTGGTGGCCGCGCTGCTCACGACGTTCGCGCTGTCCCCGGCCCTGACCCACCCGACCGACACCGCCCGGTACACCGACTTCCCGATGCAGTACGCGGCCGACCCCCAGGTCATCGCGTACTGGCTGATTTTCGTGGCCTACCTGGGGACCACGTTCGGGGTCATCGCCCGGCTGACCTGGCGGTACGGGCGCCGGGCGGGCCGGTCGCCGCTGGGCGGCGGGCTGCTGCTGGTCGCGGCGGGCATGGTGGCCGGGCTCGGCTACCTGGCCTACGGCACGGCGGAGGTGGCGGCCCGCGCCGCCGGGGCGCGAGGGCCGTTCATCAGCACCGCGCCCCGGTTCATCCAGGGATTGTTCGGCGCCCTGGTCGTCCTGGTCGCGGTGGGGGGCGTGCTGCCCGCCACCCGGCACTGGACGCTGGTCCGGCAGGCCGCGCGGTACCGGTCGCTGCGGCAGCTGTACCCGCTGTGGGCGGCCTTGTGCCAGGCGGTGCCGGGCATCGCCCTAGACCCGGCGCCGGCCTGGGCCGACCGCCTCGATCCGCGCGACCTGCAGGTCCGGCTGTACCGGCGGGTGATCGAGATCCGCGACGGCTACCTGGCCCTGACCCCGGTCGAGGTGCCGGGGATCGAGGACCTGGTGGCGGCGGCCGGGCCGGACGAGCTGCGCGCGGCCGACCGGGCCACCCTGGCCGCGGCCATTCAGCTAGAACTGGCCCGGCGGGCGGAGCTGCGGGGCGACCCGCGGCCCCGGCCCGCGGCCGGGGCGGCACCGCCCACGGCCAGCCGGGAATTCCTGGCCGGCCACGACCTGGACAGCGAGGTCCGGCTGCTGAGCACGGTGGCCGCCCACTGGGCCACGGTGACGCTGACGGCTGAGCGGCTCGAGCGCGGCCAGCTGGCCGCTAGCCGGTAACAGCCGCCCAGGACCAGGCAGGCGA
>DASWVA010000641.1:0-4353 GCA_036401415.1 Streptosporangiaceae bacterium | reverse complement strand
GCCGGGACCGCAGGAGGGCGCCGGCCTGGGCCTGAGTATCGCTCGTGGCATCGTCGAGGCGCACGCGGGCCAGATCGCGGTGCGCAACGCCGGGCCGGGCTGCCAGTTCCTGATCCGGCTGCCGCTGGCCCGGCCGGTGGTGCCGGCCGTGAGCCAGCCTGCCGCCGCCGGTGCGCAGCGCGCCGTCCCGGCCGGCCGCTGACGGGTTAGGTCAGGCTGGTGAACCCGGGACGGGTTACGCCAGGGTGGTGAACCCGGGACGGGTTAGGGCAGGGTGGCCGGGAGACGGGCCGGCTCGCGCAGCGGCGCGTGGGCGAACTCGCTGATGCCCTGGCCGGAGCCGACCCGCGCCCGGAATCGCAGGCCCTGCTCGGCGGCGGCCGGGGAAGCCACGATGTGCCGGACATCGCCCAGCCGGTAGTCCCCCGTCACGTCCGGCACCAGACCGCCGCCGAACTCACCGGCCAGCGCCGCCGCCATCTCGCCCACCGTGTGCGGGTGGCCGCTGGCCACGTTGTAGCTGCGCAAGCTCCCGGGCGGGCCGCCCGCGGTCGCCTCGACCGCGAGCAGGTTGGCCGCGGCCACGTCGGTGACGTGCACGAAGTCGCGCCGCTGGCGGCCGTCCTCGAACACCCGGGGGGCGGCGCCGCTCTCCAGCGCCGACCGGAAGATCGCGGCCACGCCGGAGTACGGCGTGTCCCGCGGCATCCGCGGCCCGTACACGTTGTGGTAGCGGAGCGCGACCGCCTGGCCGTCGGTGAGCCGGGCCCAGGTCGCCGCCAGGTGCTCCTGAGCCAGTTTGCTGGCCGCGTAAGCGTTCCGCGGATCCATCTGGGCGTCCTCGCTGACGGTCGCGGTGACCAGTTCCTGCCCGCAGTCCGGGCAGCGTGGCTCGAACCGCCCGGCCGCCAGGTCCTCCCGGGCCCGGGGGGCCGGGCGGACGCGGCCGTGCCGGGCGCAGTCGTAGGCGCCCTCGCCGTAGACCACCATGGACGAGGCCAGCACCAGCCGCGGCACCCCGGCCCGGCCCATCTCGTTCAGCAGGACCGCGGTGCCGGTCACGTTGACGTCGGAGTAGGCCGGCAGGTCGGCCAGGTCGGCTCCCAGCCCGACCAGGGCCGCCTGGTGGCAGACCACGTCCACCCCGGCCAGCGCCCGGCGTACCGCGTCGGCGTCCCGCACGTCGGCCACGACCATGTCCAGGTCGTCCGGGATGTAACCGGGCATGCCGTCGTGCACGGCCGGCGTCAGTGAGTCATAGCCGCGTACCTCGTAGCCGAGGTCGCGCGCGGACTCGAGGATGTGGGATCCGATGAAGCCGGCCGCGCCGGTCACGAGCACTCGCATGCTCGCAGCCAAGCACGCCGCGGCCCCTGCCGGAGCCCGGTCTTCCCGCACGTCACCAGGCCGTAACCGCGATCCGCGCCGTCACCGCTTTGTAAGCCCTTTTTCGCTGTTCAGGCCGGGTCCCGGACATAGATTCGCGCCATGGAGATCGATGTCATCCTGCCGTGCCTGAACGAAGCAGGCGCCCTGCCCTGGCTGCTGTCGAGGATGCCGCCCGGTTACCGGCCGGTCGTGGCGGACAACGGCTCGGACGACGGTTCCCCGGTGATCGCCGCGGACCGCGGCGCCACCGTGGTGCACGTGCCGCGCCGCGGCTACGGAGCCGCCTGCCACGCCGGCCTGGAGGCGGCCAGCACCGACATCGTGTGCTTCATGGATGCGGACGGGTCCCTGGACCCGGCCGACCTGCCGGTCGTGTCCGGCCTGATCCGCGACGGCCGGGCCGACCTGGCCATGGGCCGGCGCCGCCCGGAGAGCGCGGGCGCCTGGCCACTGCACGCACGGGCGGGGAACGTCGTGATCGCGGCGGCGCTGCGCCGCCGGGCCGGGGTCCGGGTGCACGACATCGGCCCGATGCGGGCCGCCCGCCGCCAGGACCTGCTGGACCTGGCGATTTCCGACCGCCGGTTCGGCTACCCGCTGGAGACCGTGGTCCGGGCCGGGGAGGCCGGCTGGCGGGTGTGTGAGCGCGACGTGCCCTACTACGCCCGCACGGGCAAATCGAAGGTCACCGGAACGGTGGGCGGCACCATGCGGACCGTCCGGGACATGCGGAAGGTGCTCGCCTCATGACCGACCTGGCCGCGCAGATCCTGGTCCTGGCCAAGGAGCCGGTCCCGGGCCGGGTCAAGACCCGGCTCACGCCGCCGTTCAGCCCGCATGAGGCGGCGGCGCTGGCGGAGGCGGCGCTGGCCGACACGCTGAAGGCGGTGCAGCGCACCCGCGTCGTGCGCCGGGTGCTGTGCCTGGCCGGCGAACCCGGCCCCTGGCTGCCGGACGGCTTCGACGTGATCTGCCAGCGGGGCCGCGGCCTGGACGAGCGGATCGCCGCCGCCATGTGGGACACCTACTGCGGGCTGCCGGTGCCGATCGTGCTCATCGGCATGGACACCCCCCAGGTCACGGCGGGCCTGCTGGAGGCGGCGGCTGAGCCGCTGGCCCGGACCATGGCGGACGCGGTGTTCGGCCCGGCCGAGGACGGCGGGTTCTGGCTGCTCGGCCTGCGCCGCCCGGACCCGGATCTCACCCTCGGGGTGCCGATGTCCGAGCCGGTCACCGGCCGCGCTCAGCTGGTCCGGCTGATCCAGGCCGGGCTGCGCATCCACATGGCCCCGGAGCTGGTCGACGTGGACACGCTGGCGGAGGCGGCCCGGGTGGCGCGGCTCGCCCCGGCCACCCGGTTCGCGGCCACGCTGGCCGCCACGCTCGGGGCTCCGGCCGAACTGGACCAGCCGGCGCCCAGCCGGGACCCGGTGGCCGCCGCGGTCAGCTGACCCGCCTCACCCGGCCACGGTGACCAGGCTGCCGTAGCTCAGGTAGTCGTACGCGGTCTTGGACGCGGTCATCGGCAGCTCCACGCAGCCGAGGCTCTGCTGCCAGCCGTAGGAGCCGCGGTCGAAGTAGTGGACCGCGTCGCCGCCGTTGAAGTAGGAGATGTTGTACACCGGGTCGGAGTACTTGCTGCCGTCCGGGTTGGTGCCCTTCATGACCTGGAACGGCAGCTTCTCATAGACCGGGAAGGTACCGTCCACGGTCGGCGCGGCCGGGATCCCGGTGTTGGCCGGAGTGGACAAGACCTCTTTGCCGTCATGCCAGATGGTCAGCGTTTCGGGCAGGTTCTTACTGGCCAGCGCGTAGGTGTAGCCGTCGGGGTTCTGGTGGCCGGCGGCCACGTCTTTGAGTGCGTCGGCCCAGACGGCCGGCCCCGCTTCGCCGTCCATGGTCAGGCCGTGCTGGTTCTCGAACGCCCGGATCGCGCCGGTGGTGATCAGGTTGCTGGACCCCTCCGACCACATGCTGTGCAGCGTGGACGGGTAGCCGCTGTTCCAGCTGAAGGTCCCCGGCGGCGGGCTGTAAGCCGCCGCGATCTGCCCGGCGGTGTCGGATCCGGCGATCGGGGTGCCGCTCGCGGTCCAGGTCAGGGGCAGGTAACCGAGCTGAGCCAGTAGCTGCTGCAACCGCATGGGCGAGTAGGAGGCGGTGGTGAAGCTGCGGCTGAACCCGGACTTCAGGTAGCCGCCCGCGTTCTTCCTGGCCCCGTCGGCCGAGCGCACGCCGGACGAGCCGCCGGGGATGGTCAGCGTGACCGAGGTGTCCTCGGGGAAGCCCACCGACGGGGTGAACGTGGCCGTGCTGCCCGAGACCTTCCAGGCGCCCGGCGTGGCCGGTGACACCTTGGGCAGCGGAGTGCTGGCCGCCAGGGCGGCCGAGAAGCCGACCGTGATCGGGCTGGTGCCGGTGACGCTACGCGAGTTGGAGCCGGGAGTGACGGAGGTGATCTCGAGCGCGGGCGCCGGCGGCACGGTGTGCTTCGGGGCCGGCTTGGTCTTCTGGCCCGGCGTCCCCGTGTTGTCCTGCCGCGACGAAGCGACCGTGGTGCTCCGGAGCGTCGTCCGGCCCGGAGTGGTGACCAGCACCGCGACGCCCGCGATCAGCACGAGCGCGGCCGCGACGCCGGTGATCATCAATGACCTTCTCGCGCGCGAGCGACCGGTTCCCCCCTTGGACGTCAGACGGCGGAACCAACCCGAGTACGACACGGCGCCTTCTCCTTGCTCCCCTTGATCGGAGCGTAGTTACATCAAGATCAGTAACGTTTGAAACACAGTTCCGCGTTCCGGGGTCCCGGGGTACGGCGAAGCCGCCCCTGACCATTACGGGGCCGACGGGACTGCTGGGAGAACAGGTGCCTGGCGGGCTGCCGCGCCAGGCCGAAGCTGACGCGCTGAGCACAGGCTATATCCTCACCGGCCGGACGGTGGATATCATTTATGCATCTGCAACAAC
>DASWVA010000640.1:0-4335 GCA_036401415.1 Streptosporangiaceae bacterium | reverse complement strand
ACCGTGCACTCGGTCCTGGACGAGCAGCAGGTCTACCGGATCGACCACTTCCTGGGCAAGGAAGCGACCCAGGACCTGCACGTGCTCCGGTTCGCCAACGGGCTGTTCGCCGCCATGTGGAGCAAGGAGCACATCGAGTCGGTGCAGATCGACGTGCCGGAGACCCTCGACATCGACGACCGGGCCGAGTTCTACGACGCCACCGGCGCGGTGCTGGACATGCTGGTCACCCACCTGTTCCAGGTGGCCGCGGAGGTGGCCATGGAGCCGCCGGCCAGCCTGGAGGCCGACGACCTGCAGGCCGCGCGGGAAGAAGTGATCCGCTGCTTCCGGCCCCTCGACCCCAAGGAGGTCGTGCTGGGCCAGTACGACGGCTACCGGGACGTGCACGGGGTGGCGCCCGGCTCGAACCAGAACACGTACGTCGCGGCCCAGCTGTGGATCGACAACGACCGCTGGCGCGGCGTCCCGTTCTACCTGCGTACCGGCAAGCGGCTGGCTGAATCGCACCAGAAGGTCAGCATCATCCTGCGCGAGCCGGCCGGCCCGCTGGCCGGGAAGCTGGAGGCCGACTCCAACGTGCTGACGTTCTCGCTGTCCGGCGACGGTGAGATCGACGTGACGCTGGTGGCCAAGAAGCCAGGCCCGGCGCTGGTCACCGAGGCGGCCCAGGCCGCGATCCCGCTGGGTGGCCTGGACGGCGCGGACCCGCTGCCGCCGTACGTGCGGCTGATCCACGACGTCATCACCGGCGACCGCTCCCTGTTCACCCGGCCCGACGGCCTGGCCGCGGTGTGGGACGTGGCCGCACCGCTGCTGAACAGCCCGCCGGCGCCCATCACCTACCCGCAGGGCACGTGGGGGCCGGCCGAGGCCAGTTCCCTCGTCGCCCCCGACCACTGGCTGGTCGGCCAGCAGCAGGCCAAGTAACCGCTCCGCCCGGGGCGGTCACCGTCGCCGGCCCGGCCCGCTGGTGCGGGCCGGGCCGCCCCGGGTCGTCGCCGGCTCGTCTCCGCGGTTCAGCCCGGGTGGTCTGACTCCGTGGGCGATGTCCCGCCCTTGGCGTCCGACCAGCGCCGGACCACGCTGGTGTCCGCGAGGAACCGGACCGACGCGTCCGGGGCCCAGCGGCGGGCCGCCTCCTGCAGGCAGTCGTCCACCAGCCGGGCCACGGCCTGGCCCTGCCCGGCGGTCGTGTGCACCAGCAACTCGTCGTGCAGGCACAGCACGATGCCGGTGCCCGCCCCGGCCCGGGCCCGCACCGTCACCGCCCACATCTTGAACAGCTCGGCGGCCGCGCCCTGGATGAGGGCGTTGCGGCCGTAGCGGCCGCGGGCCGCGGCCCGGGCCGGGCTGTCGGGGCGGCCCGGTTCACCCGGATCGCCGCCCATGGAGATCAGCCGCCCCCCGTAGGTGCGCAGATCGCGCCGGCTCTGCCCGGCCCGGTCGCCGTCCTCCAGGTAGGCCATGGCCACCGGGTACGCCTGCTTCAGCCGGCGCAGCGCCTGCGCGCCGTGCCCGGTGGTCTGCCCGTACATGGCACCCAGCACCGCCACCTTGGCCGTCGGCCGGTCCACCCCGAGCTGGGCCGCGACCGGCGCGTACAGGTCGTCGGCCCGGGTCGCGGCGGCCAGCGCCCGGTCCCCGGACACCGCGGCCAGTACCCGCGGCTCGATCTGGCCCAGGTCGGCCCGGACGAACACGTACCCGTCCCCGGCCGTGACCGCCTGCCGCATGGCCGCGGGCATGTTGTGCAGGCCGCCGGACGCCGTCATCCGGCCCGCGGCGCCGTCCGAGCCGGTCCACGTGCCGCGCAGCCGCCCGTCGGTGCCGAGGTGCTGGTCCAGCCAGCCGTAGCCGTAGGTGGTGGCGATCCGCTCCGCCTTGCGCCACTCGAGCAGCGCGGCGACCAGCGGATGCGCGTCCCGCAGCGCCCGCAGCCGCCACGCCCGGGTGTCGGGCACCTCGACCCCGATCGCGGCCAGCAGCGCCTTGACCCGTACCGGGCTGCGCAGGTCAGCGGTGACCCCGGCGGGAGCGTGCCGCAGCACGGCGGCGTCGCGCGCGGTCCGGTTCCTGGCCGCTTCGGCCTCATCTCGCGGCCGCGGCCCGATGAACCCGGCCAGCACCTGCTCGGCCGCCGCCCGGCTCATGGGCAGCCCGTCCGCGCACAGCTCCGCGCACAACAGCTCGGCGGCCGACTCCGACCGCGCGGTGGGCAGCGCCATCGGCCGGCCGGCCAGCCCCGCTACGGCGTCCTGCTGGCGGACCGCAGCCGCCCGGGCCAGCTCCGCCCACCGCGCCACCCGCTCCGGGGCCGCCCGCCAGTCACCGTCGATCCAGTCGGGCCGGATGTGGCCGCTCGCCCCGACCGGCTCGTCCGGGTCGCCGCCGTCGCCCTGCCGGAACAGGTCCGGCGGCCCACTGGACGGCGGGGGCGCCAGCCCGGGATGATGCAGCCGCGCCCAGGCCAGGGCCGGATCCGCGCGCCAGCCGCCGAACAGCAGGCGGTGCACGGCCGCGATGTCCCAGCACGTGGCCAGGCGAACCTGCCGGGCGGTCAGGGTGGCGGCCGTTTCACCGGACCAGGTCACCCAGCGCGGCCGCAGCTCGCGGTCGATCCGGGCCACCTCGGCCACCAGATCCGTCCCGGGCCGCACCGCCCACGCGCCGGTCCCGGTGGCCAGGCCCAGCCCGACGCCCGGCGCCACCGCCAGCCCGACCAGGTCCCCATGGGCCACCCCGGCCTGGCGCAGCCTCGTCACCACGTCGACGCCGGTCTCCTGCACACCACCAGCCTGCCATGTGCCACCGACGCTCCGCGGCACGCGTCACAGCAGCGTGGCCAGCCAGCGGCGGGTTACTTCACCTTGCGCGGCCTGGAAGCGCCGTACGGTCGGCAGGCCAGGCGGCGCTGGCTGGAGCGATCGTTTGGTGAAGTAGCCGGCCAGCGCGCACACCACGGCCGCCAGTGCTGGCGGGCTGACCGCTGGCCCGGGCCGGGCCTGGGCCAGCAGCGCCGACGGCTCGGGACCGCCTTGCATCGCCACGCTGGGCGCGAACAGCACCAGGTCAATGAACGCGGCACCGCGACAGGCGTGCGGCCAGTCCACCACCATCACGCTGTTCCCGGTGAGCAGCAGGTTGTCAGCGCGCAGGTCAGCGTGCAGCAGAGTGCTGCCTGCGGTGTGGGCGTCCCAGGTCGCCTCCAGGGCGGCCAGCTCGGGCAGGCGGGCGCGGGACCACGGGTCGATGCGGTCGTCCACCGGAGCTGCGGCCAGAGTCCGCCACCCGGTGAAATCGGCGGCCAGGTAGTCGGTGACAGCAGGCGCCCTCACCGACGCCGGGGCCGGGGTGAGGGCTTCAGCCAGGTGGCCGAGCGCGGCCAGCACCAGGCTGAGCTCGCCGTCCTGCCACGGCAACACCGGCTGGCGGCCCGCGACGTCTTCCAGGACGAGGGCAAACCACGGCCCCCGTTCGGCCGTTCCCCGCAGGCGCGGCACCGGCAGTCGCCCAGCCGCGATCAGCTCATCCAGGCCGGCCAGCACGTTCGCTTCCTGGCGGTGCAGCCGGGGCGTGTCCGGGTTGAGCCCGGCCGATGCGGCTTTGACAAACCAGCGGGTTCCGTCCGCGCAACGGACCCGCGCCGCCACGCCGGGGCTGAAGCCGCCCGGCTGGGTCCAGGCCTCAGCTACCGGGGCACCGCAGACCCGCCCGATCGCCGTGCGTACCGCCTGCGGAACATCCCGCCAGGTGACCCTGGCTCCCTCGGCAGGCGGCGCACTCACACCCGGAAGTGTGCCGGCCCCACGACCACCAGGCAACTAATTTGCGCTTCGGGGCCGGTCCTGACCCACGTACTGCGTAACGCGAACCTGTCAGCAGCACGGACCAGCTGCAGCCGCAGCGGTCGCCTCCTGCGATGCGGATTCCTGGCCGCCGCAGCAGGCGGGGCCGTCCTGCTCCCCGAAGAACGTCTGGCTGTCTTCCAGCACGGTGTAGATCTCCCAGGACTCCC
Source organism: Streptosporangiaceae bacterium (assembly GCA_036401415.1). Taxonomy (GTDB): domain Bacteria; phylum Actinomycetota; class Actinomycetes; order Streptosporangiales; family Streptosporangiaceae; genus Bog-532. Next base: position 317 of record DASWVA010000640.1, on the reverse strand, counting down.
CGTTCGGGGCGTTTTCGACCCAGAATTTGTCCTGCTTGGCGTAGCAGCAGGTGGTGCCGTGCTCATCGGCGGAGGCGAGGCCAGCGTCCGCGAGCCGGGTCTGCTCGGCGTCGACGGTGGCGGTGTCGGCGACTTCGACGCCCAGGTGGTTGAGGCTGCCGCCCTGGCCGGGGTTCTCCAGCAGCACCAGCTTGAGCGGCGGCTCGCTGATCGCGAAGTTGGCGTAACCGGGGCGCCGCTTGGCTGGTTCGGTGCCGAACAGCTTGCGGTAGAAGGTGACCGCCTCGTCGATGTCGTTGACGTTGAGCGCGAGCTGG
>DASWVA010000639.1:0-2778 GCA_036401415.1 Streptosporangiaceae bacterium | reverse complement strand
CGGCGCTGGCTGGTTCTGGCGCTCATCGGGCTCGCCCAGCTCATGATCGTGCTCGACATCACGATCATGAACATCGCGCTGCCCTCGGCCCAGCACGCCCTGAACTTCTCGAACGTCGACCGGCAGTGGGTCATCACCGCCTACGCGCTGTCTTTCGGCAGCCTGCTGCTGTTCGGCGGACGGCTAGGTGATCTGTTCGGCCGCAAGGTGACGTTCCTGACCGGCCTGATCGGCTTCGCGGCCGCGTCCGCGGTGGGTGGGGCCGCGGTCAACTTCCCCATGCTGGTCACCGCGCGGGCGTGTCAGGGCGTGTTCGGCGCCCTGCTGGCCCCGGCCGCGTTGTCCCTGCTGACCACGACCTTCAGCGACCCGAAGGAACGCGGTAAGGCGTTCGGCGTGTTCGGCGCCATCGCCGGGGGCGGCGGCCTGGTCGGGCTGCTGCTCGGCGGCCTGCTCACCGAATACCTGAACTGGCGCTGGTGCCTGTACGTGAACCTGATCTTCGCCGGCTTCGCGGTCGCCGGGGCGATCCTCCTGCTCACCAACCAGCGCGCGGCGCACCGGGACCGGATTGACCTCCTAGGAGTGCTGACCGTCTCGGGGTCGATGTTCTGCCTGGTCTACGGCTTCTCCAACGCGGCGACGCACAACTGGCACACCCCGTCCACGTACGGTTTCCTGGCCGCTGGTGTGGTGCTGGTGGTGCTGTTCGTGGTCCGGCAGGCGCGGGCAGCGTCCCCGCTGCTGCCGCTGCGGGTCGTGCTGGACCGCAACCGCGGCGGCGCGTACCTGGCCATCCTGGCCATCGGGGCGGGGATGTTCGGCATCTTCCTGTTCCTGACCTATTACCTGCAGACGATCCTCGGCTACTCGCCGCTGAAGACCGGTGTCGCGTTCCTGCCCACAATCGCGATGGTGATGGTGTTCGCGCAGATCTCCAACATCGTGCTGATGCCGCGGATCGGGCCCAAGCTGCTGGTCGGGACCGGCATGGTGCTGGCCGGAGCCGGAATGGCCTGGTTGACCCGGCTGGGCGTGCATTCCGGCTACGGGTCCACGATCGTCGGGCCCCTCCTCGTCGCCGGGGCCGGTATCGGGTTGTCGATGCCGCCGTCGATGAACACCGGTACGTTCGGGGTCGCCCCGTCCGACGCCGGGGTGGCTTCGGCCACGCTGAACGTCGGCCAGCAACTTGGCGGCTCGATCGGGACCGCGCTGCTCAACACCATCGCCACCAGCGCCGCCGCCAGTTACCTGACCACCTCGCACCTCAGCCCGGCGCTCCTGGCCACCGCCCGGGGCAAGCTGGCCCTGGCCACGGCCCAGGTGCACGGCTACACCACCGCGTTCTGGTGGACGGCGGCGATCTTCGCCGCGGGCGGCGTGGTGTGCGCCTCGCTGATGCGGTGGGGCCCGCTGGCCCGGCAGGCCGGGTCCGGGCAGGCCGCGCCTGAGCAGGCCGCGCCTGAGCAGGCCGCGTCCGGGCAGGCGGTGACCGCCGGCCAGCCCGCGAACGGACCGTCCGTCCGCACCTGACCGTCCGCACCTGACCGTCCGCACCTGACTGTCCATACCGTGCGATCAGTGGGTCTAACCCGTCTCGTCCCCGCCGGCCGGCACCGCGCCGCCGTCGTCGTCGAGGCGGGGCAGGACGATGGTGAACGTGGTGCGTCCGGGCCGGCTGGTGACGCCGGCCGTGCCCTGGTGGGCGGCGACGACCGCCTTGACGATGGCCAGGCCGAGGCCGGTGCTGCCTGCCGCGTGGGACCGGGAGGAGTCCCCGCGGACGAACCGTTCGAACAATTCGGGCAGGAGGTCGGGCGGGATGCCCGGGCCGTTGTCGGTGACGGTGAGCTGGACGGCGGGCGCGCCCAGGCCGGGCCCGTTCCCGGTCTCCGGGCCCGGGCCCGGGAAGCGGTTGGTGACGGCCACACCAACGGTGATCTCGGAGTCGGCCGGGGTGTGCTTGGCCGCGTTGCTGAGCAGGTTGCTGAGCACCTGCCGGAGCCGCAGCTCGTCGCCGCGGACGGCGAGCGGCTCGTCCGGCAGTTCCAGCCGCCACCGGTGCGACGGGTTCGCGACCCGGGCGTCGCTGGCGGCCTCGATGGTCAGCATGGTCAGGTCGACCGGCTCGGTGGCCAGCGGCCGGCCCGCGTCCAGCCGGGCCAGTAGCAGCAACTCGTCGACCAGCACGCTCATCCGGGCTGACTCGGACTGCACCCGCTCCAGGGCGTGGGTCACATCTTCGGGGACCGGGCCGCCCTGGCGCAGGGCCAGCTCGGCGTAGCCGCGGATGGCAGACAGCGGGGTGCGCAGCTCGTGGCTGGCGTCGGCCGCGAACCGGCGCAGCCGCGTCTCGCTGGCGGCCCGTTTGGCCAGCGCCGACTCCACGTGCTGGAGCATCCGGTTGAACGCGGCGCCGACCTGGCCCACCTCGGTCCGGGGGTCGTCGTCGGGTACCCGGGCGGCCAGGCTGACCTCGCCGGTGTCCAGCGGCAGCTCGGTGACCATGGTCGCGGTGGCCGCGACCCGGCGCAGCGGTCGCAGCGAGAACCGCACCAGCCCCAGGCCGGTCCCCGCCACCAGCACGACCACCACTGCGAAGACCGCGACCTCGGCGAGCTCGACGTTCCGGAGGGTGTGCTCGACACCGTGCAGCGGCAGTCCGGTCAGCAGCACACTGCCGCTGGGGCTGCGCACCGCGGTCAGCTTGTAGTCACCGCCGATCGAGGGCAGGGTGCGCGAGTAGACCGGGGCGGACGGCAGCGCGCCGTTGCC
>DASWVA010000638.1:0-6000 GCA_036401415.1 Streptosporangiaceae bacterium | reverse complement strand
CCGAGGGCGAGACGGTGGTCGCCCCCGGGTACCTGATCGACCGCGGGCACGCGTCGATCGCCCAGCGGCTGACCACGCTGGGCGCCGAAATCGAGGCCGAGCAGGCGCCCGCCGCCTGACCGCGGACCGTCACCAGCCCGGCCCAGCCCGAATGACGGACCGCCCAAAGGGTGATAAACCGGGTTTGGGTCTGGCTTGATGCGAATATTTGCCTACATGCACCCCTTCACAAATTGAGCCGGATGAGTTACGAACAGTACTGACCGGGTCGGCTCGGGGTGGTGAGGCGGCTGGTTTGTGCGGCATGCGACGGGTGACTGGTACCGGATGCGGATGGGGTGAACGTTGAGCACGCACGACAGCAGCGACCTTATGGCCCGCCTCGGGTTAACGGTCTACGGGGGAAAAAGCCGGTGACCGCGCGCAGGCACCTCCCCAGCGAGCTCGTCATCGGCGTCGTCGGGCCGTACGACCTGGTGGAGCGGATCATGCTCTCCGGTGCCGCAGCCCGGGACGAGACGCCCGGCGCCGGCCAGGCCGGGCCCGATCCGGCTGAGTTCTCCCCCGGGGTCCCGGCCCCGCCCGGCTCCGCCCCCTGGCCCCTGGATGAGACCCGGGGGCTGGCCGGGGCCATGCCGCCGCGGCGGCTGATCGCAGCCGCGTACCGGCGCGAGCGGGAAGCACCGGAGAAGGTGGCCCGGCTGGGGGCCGCCATCGACGTGTGCCTGTTCGCCAGCCCGGTGCCGTACGAGTACGCCCGCCGGGCCGGAGTCATCTCGGTGCCCTCGGCCTACGTCCGGCTCGACGGCGGCGCGCTGTACGCGGCGCTGCTGCGGGCCAGCCGCGAGCAGGGCCACGACATCGAGCGGATCAGCGTCGACGTGCTGGACCGGGGGGCCATCGACGAGGCCTACGCCGAGCTGGGCATCCCGTCGGACGGTGTGCGGCTGCGGCAGGATCCCGCCAGCCCGGCCGCCCTGGCCGCCTTTCACGAACGGCTCTGGCGGATGGGCGAGACTTCGGTCGCCCTCACCTGCATGGACTCGGTCAGCCGGCGGCTGGCCCGGGCCCAGGTCCCGGTCATCGGCATCCGCCCGACCGACGCGGCGATCCGGATGGCGGTGTGGAACGCGGTGCTGCTCGGCGCACACCGCCGGCTGGAGGCCGCCCAGCTGGCCGTGGTCGTGGTCGAGGTCCCCCGGTTGCGGGACGGCGCCCGCCGGGCGCTGTCCCGGTACTCGCGGGACGAGCTGCGGCTGACCGTGCACCGGTTCCTGACCACCGAGGCGCAGCGTATCCAGGCCATGGTCGGCCAAGCCGACGACCACTCCTTCGTGATCACGGCTACCCGGGGGTCTCTGGCCAGCCTGACCAGCGAGTTCACCGAGCTGCCGTTTGAGGAGCGGGCCCGGGCCGAGCTGGGCGTCACCATCGAGGCCGGGGTGGGCATGGGCCGCACCGCCCAGGAGGCGGAGACGATCGCCCGGACGGCGCTGGCCCGGTCCCGGTCCAGCGCGCCGGGGGTGACGGTGCCGCCCCGGGAGGGCCAGCCGCTGGTCCCGGCGCCCCGCCGGGCGGCTCCGGCGCTGCGGACCGCGCCGTCCCGGGGAGTGGAGACCCTGGCCCGGCTGGCCGCCCGGCTGGAGGGATCGGACACCGCTCTGGTCGTGGACGCGGAGACGGCCGGGCGGCTGCTCGGCGTGACCTCGCGGACCGCGCGGCGGCTGCTTCGCGGGCTGGTGGACGAGGGCCTGGCCTGGCCGCTGCCACCCAGCCGGGCCGCGCAGCCCGGCCGGCCCCGGCAGTTCTACCGGCTGATCACCGAGAAGCTGGAAGAACTGGAGCCATCCCGCAGCCTGTGACCGCCCGCCGGGGCCGGTCAACCCGGGTCAGGCCCGGCGCGGAAAGGTGCGGGCCACGTCCAGGAAGATGTCGTTGGCCTCGGGCTCGCCCACCGACACGCGCGCCCCCTCGGCGCCGAACGGCCGGACGCTGACGCCGGCCGCGCTGCAGGCGGCCGCGAACTCCGCGGTCCGCTCCCCCAGCCGCAGCCAGACGAAGTTGGCCTCGGTGGCAGGTACCGTCCAGCCGTCGGCCAGCAGGGCCTCGCGGACCCGGGTGCGCTCCTTGACCGTGGCTTCGACCCGCTCCAGCAGCTCCGCCTCGGCCGCCAGCGACGCCACCGCCGCCGCCTGGGCCAGGCTGTTGACCGTGAACGTCAGCATGGTCTTGCGCACCGCCTGGGCCACCGGCGGATGGCCGATCATGAACCCGACGCGCAGCCCGGCCAGCCCGTACGCCTTGGAGAAGGTGCGCAGCACGGCCACGTTGGGCCGGTCCCGGTACAGCTCCAGCCCATTGGGGACCGACTCGTCCCTGATGTACTCGCGGTAGGCCTCGTCCAGCACGACCAGGCAGTCGCCCGGGACCCGGTCCAGGAACCGGGTCAGCTCATCGGCGTGCACGACGGTGCCGGTCGGGTTGTTCGGGTTGCAGACGAAGATCAGCCGGGTGGACGGGGTGATCGCGTCCGCCATCGCGTCCAGGTCGTGGGTCTCGTCCCGCAGCGGGACCTGGACCGCGGCGGCCCCGGTCAGCGCGGTCAGGCCCGGGTACGCCTCGAACGACCGCCAGGCGTAGAGCACCTCGGCGCCCGGCTCGGCCACGGCGGTCAGCAGCTGCTGGGCCACCCCGACCGACCCGCAGCCCAGGGCCACATGGTCCGCCGGTACGCCGAAGCGGCTGGCGATCGCCGCGGTCAGCAGCTCCGCTCCGTTGTCCGGGTACCGGTTGACCCCCAGCGCCGCCTCCGCGATGACCTTCGCCACCGACGGCAGCGGGCCGAACGGGCATTCGTTGGAGGAGAGCTTGAAGGAACGGCCCCCGACGGCCTGGACGGTGGCCCCCGGCTTGTACCCGGGCATGTCGTCAAGGATGCGGCGGAGCCGCGGCGCTTCACTCACCCGCCCAGTTTCGCACGCCCCCGCTGATCGCCGGGACCGCTCAGGGCAGCGTCCTGGCCGCGTGCGCGCAGGCCTGGGCGGCCAGCGCGGTGGCCACGCTGGCCGACGCGTCCGGGCCCACGACGGTGACCGCGCCCACGAAGCCGCTGGCCCGGTAGACCACCGACCACACGTTGATGTTCTCCGCCCCGGTGGCCCTAATGTTCACGGCCCGCGCGGCCTGGCCGAGATGGCGCACCCTGCGCTCGCTGACCGTGTAGACGAACGTCCTGCCGCCCGCGGTGGCGGTGTACCGGGCACAGCTGGCCGGGACCTGCTCCTGCATGGCCAGCGCGGCCGTGGCCGGGGACGGCGCCAGCAGCACCTCGGAGACACCGTTGCGGCCGACCCGGAAGGTGGAGACGGTCGCCGGCACCTGGGCGAACGGTGGTGAGCTGAAGCCGGTCACGGTGGTCCGGGCGCACTGCCGGGGCTGGACCGCGACCCCGTGCATCGAGGTCCCGGCCGCCTTGACCACGGCCAGCGAACTGTAGGCGCCGGACTCGACCGGGACGGCCGGCGACTGGCCGTTGATCCTGGTCAGCAGGGCCGCGCGCAGCTGGGTCGCGGTGTAGCGGATGCTCCCGGTCGTGCGGGCGCTGTGGCTGCTGGCCGATGAGGCGGCGGCGTGCGGGGATGCCGGCCCGGCTGAGGAGCAGCCGGTCACGGCGAGGACCACGAGGGCCACAAGGGCGGGCGCGGCCAGCGCGGGCCGCCGGAACCAGCGAACCTGAGCCATGGGCGGGCCGCCTTTCTCACGCTGGGAAACTTACTGGATCCGGAGCGTGAGCCTACCGACTCAAAGTGATGGAATGATGGCATTGTGTGAAAGAGCGGGTCAGCTCACCACGATGGTGACCCGCAGCATCTCCTCCAGCTGGCACTGCGCACCCACCGGCGCCCCGCCCGTGTACGCCATCTCCACCGCGGCCTCGCTGGTCCCGCCGCCGCCGGCGCCGCCCAGGGCGCCGGTCCCCGTGGTCCCGCCCGCCGGAGCCTGCGGCCGGACCGAACGGCACGGCAGCCGGACCACGGTCAGTACGGCGGTGCCCGCCCGGACGGCCAGGTACAACGCCGCGGACGACCGGATCGCCTGCCCCGTCCGGACCGGCGCCGGAACCAGCGCGGTCCCGGTCAGCCGGGGTGGCTCCGAACCGGCCGTGAGCGACAGCGTGCCGGACTGGGACACCTGAACGGTCTCACCGGTCCGCACGCAGTAGCGCTGGCCGTTGCTGGCCCGGGTGATGAGCAGGGCGGTCCTGGTCGACCCGGCCGGCCAGCGGGCACAACCAGGCCCGGAGCCGGTACCGCCCGCCACCGGGCCGGCCGTCCCATCCGGTCCGTTCGGTGATGAAGGGGGACTTGCGGCCACCGTGCCCGGTGAGGGGCCGGCGGACGCGGAGCCCGGCGGCGGAGCGGGACTGGCGGGAGCGGTGCGGACCGGCGGGGGCCCGGACGTGCATCCGGCCAGCACGATCCCGGCCAGCAGCGAGACGGCCGCCGCCGGACCCGGCCGCCGGGCGGTCAGGGCGGCCCGCGCCACCCCGCGCCACCTCACGCCGCCGCCGCCGTCCGCGGGACCAGCCATGACCCTCCTTCCCGAGCAGATCGCCGCGAGTTGGACGTCGGGGGCGTCACCTCCGGTTCCGCTCAAGCCCCGATCCGGACGGGAATCGGGCCCGGGCCGGGCAGGCCACGCCCGCCCCGGCGCCGCGGCCACGCCAGCCGCGGCCCGGTATTCCCGCGCCCTGTTTCACCTACTTTCCAGCGGGTGGTATGAAGGCCAGGTCAGCCAAGAGATGAAAGAGGCACGGATTCGTGGCCATACGCAAGGCGGTGGACGTCTTCGAGGGAGGCCCTGACCTTCCCGACGGCCTCCTGTACTCGGTGAAACGCCGGCTACTGGGCCCACCGCTCGTCAATGAGCAACTGGGTGAGCAGCGGCTGTCCAAGCCGCTCGCGCTGGGGGTGCTCTCCCCGGACGGGATCTCCTCTTCGGCCTACGGCACCGAGGAAATCCTGATCGAGCTGCTGCCGTACTTCGGCCTGGCCGCGTTCTACCTGATCCTGCCGTTCACGCTGGTGATCCTGCTCGTGATGCTGCTGGTGATCCTGTCGTACCGCGAAGTCGTCATGGTCTACATCAGGCCGGGCGGCTCGTACGTGGTGGCCCGGCAGAACTTCGGGCCGAAGACCGCGCAGGTCTGCGCGGTCGCGCTGCTCATCGACTACATCGTGACGGTCGCGGTGCAGACGGCCGCGGGCACGGCCGCCATCGCGTCGACGTTCCCGGCCATCGGCCACTATGACCTGTGGATCAGCGTCGCGGTCGTGCTCCTGATGGCCTTCGGCAACCTGCGCGGCATCAAGGAGGCCGGGCGGTTCTTCGCCATCCCGACCTACCTGTTCACCGGGTCGGTCGTCCTCATGATCGTGGTCGGGCTGATCCGGCAGCTGTTCTTCCACCTGTCGGTGCTGGACGTGTCTTCCGTGCACGACACGATCAAGGTCCAGCACCTGTCGAATCTGACCCTCGGGGTGATCGTCTTCACCTTCCTGCGGGCCTTCGCCAACGGCGGCGCCTCGCTGACCGGCATCGAGGCGGTGTCGGACGCGGTGGGCGGGTTCCGGCCGCCGGAGGGACGCAACGCCCGCCAGGTGCTGGTCACCGAGGGGATCATCCTCGGATTCCTGGTCGCCGGCATCTCCTGGCTGGCCCACGCCACCCACGCCACCCCGCGGGCCAGCGGTTACCCCACCGTGCTGGCCCAGGAAGCCGGCCTGATCTTCGGCCACACGTTCGCCGGCCAGATCCTGTTCTATCTGGTCCAGGCGGCCACCGCGCTGATCCTGTACACCGGGGCCAACACCAGCTTCAACGGCTTCCCGTTCCTGGCCAGCTACGTGGCCGGGGACGCGTTCCTGCCCCGCTGGCTGCTCAAGCGCGGGCACCGGCTGGTGTTCTCCAACGCCATCGTCCTGCTGACCGTCTGCTCGG
>DASWVA010000637.1:0-2184 GCA_036401415.1 Streptosporangiaceae bacterium | reverse complement strand
GACGCGGACGCGGAGGCGGAGGCGGAGGCGGAGTACCCGGGCGGCCTCGCGGGCCGGACGCTGGCTCTGCCAGGCCGCCCGGCGGCCCGGGTCGCCCTGCCCGCCCCGGCCTCCGGGCCAGCCACCGCCGTTCCCGAGCCGGCCGCCGCCGTTCCCGAGCCAGCCGCCGCCGTTGCCGGGCCAGTCCCGGAACCGGCCCCGGCCGAAGTCCCCGCCGAAGCCCCGGTCCAGGTGGCCGCCGAAGCCACCAGCCCGGCCACCGCCGCCAAGTCCCCCGATGATGCCGAAGGTCCCTCCCCGGCCCGCCCACCCGGTGCGACGTCCCCGCAGGATGCCGAAGGTCCCTCCCCGGCCCGCCCACCTCGTGCGACGTCCCGGCAGGACGACGACCACCTGGACGACCACGAGGACGAGCCCCGGCCACCCGCCCGGCCGCACCCGGCCGACGAGGACACGCCGCCGTACGGCTTCCCCGCGGTGACCGGTCAGGTCAGCCCGGATGGTACGGACGCCGTAGCCCCCGGGACCGCCCAGGACCCCTGGGACGCCGCGGTCTTCGACCACGCCACGGACGCGGAAGCCGCTGGGGCCGCGGAAGCCGCCGACGGCGAGCAGGACGGGACCACGACGGTGCCGCGGATGCCGACGCTGCTGTCCGCCCCGGTCCCGGCCGACGCCGCCACTCCCGCACCCGCCGATGCCGCCTCCCGGGGCAGGCCCCCAGCGGCGGTCATCGAGTTGCCGGCCGCTGAGGCCGAGCTGTCCCACGAGGACCGCCCGGCGCAGGACCTCAGGCCGGCGACGGAAACGGAGACGGAGCCAGCCGCCGGGCCATGGTCGCCGACTCGTTTCGAGCGCGTCCGCAGCACCCCCACCCCTCCGCCGGGCGATGCCGGGGCCCAAGAGGGCTGAGCCGCCCGGAGAACGCTAGGGCGCGGGAAAGAGCAGTGCGGTGGCGATGGCGGCGATGCCCTCGCCGCGGCCGGTCAGGCCGAGCCCGTCGGTCGTGGTGCCGGACAGGCTGACCGGTGCGCCGGACAGTGCCTCCGACAGCACCTTCTCGGCTTCGGCGCGACGGGGCGCGATCCTGGGGCGGTTGCCGATCACCTGGACGGCCACGTTGCCGACGGTGAAGCCGGCCTCGCTCACCAGCCGGAACGTCTCCTGGAGCAGGGCCACCCCGCGGGCCCCGGCCCACTGCGGGCGGGACGTGCCGAACTGCGCGCCGAGATCGCCCAGGCCCGCGGCGGACAGCAGCGCGTCGCAGACGGCGTGGGCCGCGACGTCACCGTCCGAATGACCGGTCAGGCCCTGCTCCCCCGGCCAGGTCAGGCCGGCCAGGTTCAGCTCCCGGCCCGCGCCGAACGGATGCACGTCGGTGCCGACCCCGACCCGGGGCAGGGCGGGCCGTCCGGCCAATTCAGTCATCAGCGGTGTCCGTCTCGTAATTCCAGCAAGCCATAACTCCGGCCGGGCCGGGAATGTACCGGCGCAAATATGGCGACCGGAAATGACTCAGCCCCGAAACCCAGCCGGGGTTCCGGGGCTGATCATGTCCCACTGGCCGTTGCCCGGGGCGTGACTACCCGGGACGGCCGTTGAGCGTGTTACGGCACCGGCGGCGCAGGAGGGCCAGAGGCGAGAATCTCGTCCAGCAGCGCTTCGGCTTTGTCCTCGTTGGTCTTCTCGGCCAGGGCCAGTTCGCTGACCAGGATCTGCCGCGCCTTGGCGAGCATGCGCTTCTCGCCGGCGGACAGGCCGCGCTCCTTGTCCCTTCTCCACAGGTCCCGGACGACCTCGGCGACCTTGTTCACGTCACCCGAGGCGAGCTTCTCCAGATTGGCCTTGTAACGGCGCGACCAGTTGGTGGGTTCCTCGGTGTGCGGGGCGCGGAGCACCTCCAGCACGCGCTCAAGCCCCTCCTGGCCAACCACGTCACGTACGCCGACGAGTTCCGTGTTATCTGCCGGGACGCGTACGGTCAGGTCACCCTTGTCGACCTTGAGGACCAGATAGGTCTTATCCTCGCCCTTGATCGTGCGAGTCTCGACCGCTTCGATGCGAGCAGCCCCGTGATGGGGGTAGACGACGGTATCGCCGACCTTGAAAGACATGTGGCAAGTACCCCTTCCGCTGGAGGCTATCTTACCACGTCGGCGGGGCCCGGCTGAATGGCCCTTATGC
>DASWVA010000636.1:0-2251 GCA_036401415.1 Streptosporangiaceae bacterium | reverse complement strand
TGCGGACGGTTCCTGCCCAGCATCTGCGCCATCTACCAGCATGTCGCCCTGACGGGGATGGCCACGCCGCAGACGATCGCGACGCTGGATGCGTCCAGCCCTTCGAGCGTCGCCTCCCGGATGACGGCACCGACGCTGCTGATGCAGGGCGAGCAGGACTCACTGTTCGGGCTGGACCAGGTAGACGCCAACTACGAGGCGTTGCGGCGCAACGGCACCCCGGCGGACATGGTCTGGTTCGCGGGCGGGCACGACGGCGGCGACCAGGAGACTGCCCGGGTCGACGTCCTGACCGCAGCCTGGTTCAAGCGCTGGCTGGACGCCGGGGCCGCGCCCGCGGGCACCGCCCCAGTGCCAGCCAGCGCCGGGCAGCCGGGGTTCGCGGTGACCCGGGCTCTGGGACTCGACCCGACGGACGGTTCGGTATCACTTGGAGTAGCCGCCGCCGCGCGGTACCCCGGCCTGGGCGGGATCCGGCAGCAGGTCGTTCCCCTCTCCGGGCCCGGTCAGACGGTGGTCAACCCGGCGGGCGGAGTTCCGGCGGCGATCTCCTCGCTGCCGGGCGTGGGCCAGGACCTGGGCCTGAGGTCTGGGGTCAGCATCGACATGCCGGGGCAGTTCGCCGCGTTCATGTCCGCGCGGCTGCCCGCCCCGGTCCAGCTCACCGGGTCCGCCACGGTCCGGCTGCGGATTACCGCGCCGGAGGGCGCGACGCTGTTCGCGAAGCTGTATGACGTGGACCAGGCAGGCACCGCTACTCTCCCGGCGCCGGTTGTGGCACCCGTTCGGGTCGCGCCAGCGCGAAACGCGCAGGTGGTCACCGTGCGGCTGGGAGGGATGGACTACGACTTCTCCGGGGGTGACCGCCTGGAGCTGGTGGTGGCTACGACCGACTCCGGGTACGCCACGTCGCCCGTCCCCTCCGTGACACAGGTTGCGCTCGGCCGGCCGGGCATCGTGGTGCCTGAGGACCCGTCCCTCACGCTGGTGTCGGGCGGGCTGCCGTGGTGGACCTGGGCGGTGCCCGTCGGCGCTGTACTGGCGGCGATCTTGCTGCTGGCGACGGGTCGTCGGCGCCGTGCCGGCGATGGCGCCGACCCGGCCCTCGCCGACGTGCCGCTGGTGATTAGCGAGCTGGTCAAGCGTTACAAGGACGGGTATCTGGCAGTGGACGGGGTATCCATCCGGGTAGAGCGCGGCCAGATCGTGGGGCTGCTCGGCCCTAACGGGGCGGGCAAGACGACCACGCTGCGGATGCTGATGGGCCTGCTGCGGCCCGACGCGGGCACCATTACCGTCTTCGGGCAGCGAGTCCAGCCCGGCTCGGCCGCGCTGGCCCGGCTCGGGTCGTTCGTGGAGGGGCCCGGGTTCCTGCCGCACCTGTCCGGGCGGGCTAACCTGGACCTGTACTGGCGGGCCACCGGAAGGCCGGCGGCCACCGCGAACCTTACGGAAGGACTTGAGATCGCGGGCCTTGGGGCCGCGATCGACCGGCCCGTCCGCACCTACTCGCAGGGCATGAGGCAGCGGCTGGCGATCGCCCAGGCGATGCTCGGGCTGCCGGACCTGCTGGTCCTCGACGAGCCGACGAACGGGCTCGATCCGCCGCAGATCCGCGAGATGCGCGACGTCCTGCTCCGGTACGCGGGCGACGGGCGGCGGGCCGTCATCGTGTCTAGCCATCTGCTCGGCGAAGTCGAGCAGACCTGCACCCACGTGGTCGTCATGGGCAGGGGCCGTCGGCTCGCCGCCGGGTCCGTGTCGGACATCGTCGGCCAGGCCGGGGGCCTCGTCATCGGGACGACGCAGGCGGACCGGGCGGTGTCGGTGCTGGCCAGCCTCGCCGGGATTGACGGCTTCGAGGCGCATCCGGACGGGATCCTCGTCCACTCGAACGGCATGCCTGCCTCCGACGTGGTCGCCGCACTCGTGGGCGCGGGCGTCCCGGTGGAGAAGGTGGACCGTGTCCGCAGGCTGGAAGAGGCGTTCCTTCAGCTCGTCTCGGCACCCGGCGGTGCCGCGCCGGGCGCGGCGGAGAACGGAGGGCAGTCATGACTTCCCTGGATGCCGGCCTAGGGGCGGACCCGGATTCCGGCTACTCGCCGGCCCGGACGCTGCCGCTGCGGGTGGAGGTCATCCGGCAACTCCGGCGCCGGCGGACGATGCTGGCGTTCGGCATCATGCTGGGACTGCCGTGGATCCTCGCCGCCGCGTTCGAGCTGGGCGGCGGGCCTTCGGGGAATACCGCAGA
>DASWVA010000635.1:0-5169 GCA_036401415.1 Streptosporangiaceae bacterium | reverse complement strand
GTCCGGGATGGCGGGCTTCGTATGGTCCGGCGTTTTTCCGGCCGGCTTTTTTCCGGCCGGCTGCTGGCTGTCCGGTTGCTGGCGGTCCTGCTCCCCGGCGCCGTGACCAGAGGGCTCCGGCGTCTTGCCGAAGTCCCGTTTCCGCTCGTAAGAAGCGAGCTGCGGCTTGGCTGGCTCCGGCGCGGAGTCCCCGGTGGGGGCTTTCTTTCTCGGCGCCATGATCACCACGTTCCCCGGTCCGGGCTGGTCACACCCCGGCTGGCCGGACGGCCACACCCCGGCCGGCCGGGTGCGGGTCTACACTTCCGGGCAAACACGGCCAGTAAAACCCGGCACGACGGCCCACGACGCCCAGAACGACGACGCAGTACGACGCAGACGGGACGGTACATGACGGGACCGCTGGCCCCGGCGTCGGGCAACGCGCGCGTCTGCGCGGCGGTGTCGCTCGGCTGGCAGATGGCGAAGCTGTACCACTCCCCGGTACACGCGGGCGCCGCAGCCGACCCGGCCCGCGGCGGGCGGCTGCCGGGCATCTCCGGGTTCCCGGGCGCGACCCGGTCTAAATGGCTGGCCGAGCAGATCGAGGCCACCGTGACCAGCCTGCTGCCGGTGCTGCCCGAGACGGTCATGGACGCGCTGGGCACGATGATCGGGCTGTTCGGTGATGACCAGCGGCACCGGGACGAGACCTTGGACGCGGTGTACACGCTGCACTGCCGGCTGCTGGAGTCGCTGACGGTGGCCAACTTCCGGCTGGGCAAGGCCTATGGCCTGGGCCGGGCCCTGGCCGAGACCACGCTGGTGCCCGCGGCGGCCGAGGCGGACGACCTGGCCGGGGCGTTCGGCGAACTGCTGGCGGCCGGCCGGGTGGCCACGATCAAGGACTGGCTGGTCGAGCTCAAGACCATGCTGCCGGACCACGCCGCCTACGCGGTCGCGGCCGGGCTGTCCGACTGGCAGCAGTGGGTGGGGGCGCCCCGGGCGGCCACGGACTGGCGGCAGGCCCAGCTGGAAATGCGGGTTCAGGGCCAGCTGTGGCGCGGCCTGATCACGGGAGAGAAAGCCGCGGCCGACATGCTCAGCCTGTCCGGCTACCTGGCCGCGGCCCGGCAGATCGCCAAGCGGGCGATCATCGCGGCCCGCTGGCCCATCGTGATCGCCGTGCTGGCCGCGGTGGGGGTGATCGTCACCGTGATCACGCTGCACAGCGTGTCGCCCACCGCCCGGCTGGTGGCCGCGCTGGCCTGGGTCGGGGCCACACTGGCGGCGGGGTACAAAGCGTCCGGATCGCTGCTCGGCGCGGCGGTCAAGGGCGCCGAGGGGTGGCTGTGGCAGACCGAGCTGGACGAATCGGTGGCCAGTGTGGCCACCCGCATGCCCCCACCCGCCCAGCACCGCCGCGTCACCGGCCGGGAGGTCGGGACGATGTCGTTCAGCCCGGGTGAGCTGTTCGCCGCCGACGGCCCGCCGCCAGTTATTTGAGGATGTTCACCGCCCGCGCCACGACCAGCGCCACCACCACGATCGACACCATGGACTGCAGGGCCATCGTGGCCTTGGCCCACCGGGTCATCGGCATGACGTCGGTCGGGCTGAACGCCGTGGCGTTGGTGAAGGCCAGGTAGGCGTAGTCCAGGTACATCGGCTCCCAGTCCGGCCGGCTCAGCTCAGGGCTGGTCATCTGCGGGAACATGAAGTCCGGGCACTGGTGGGTGCCATTGGCCCGGGCAGCCGGGCCCCCGCGGTCCAGCTCCCAGTACCACCACGAGAAGACGATGACGTTCGTGAGCCAGATGACCGCGCCGGAGGCCAGCAGAGGGCCCGCCGAGTTGCCTTCCGTTCCGTTGATCAGCCCCGCGATCAGACGCACGGCGGACCAGGCGTTGGCCACGCTGAGGAGTCCGGTCGCGGCCATGCTCAGTACGCGCAGCACCTTTGTTTCCCGGTTGAGGCGGTACTGGCGGTCCAAGCCGACCAGGGTGACCAGCAGGGCGACTTCGAGCACCGGCAGAAGCCAGGACGGCCGGAACAGCACCAGGCGCCCGGGCAGCGGCGTCTGCAGGAACATCGCCGCCGTGACCGCGAGGATGATGTGCCAGCGCGGCTCGCCCTTGGTCGGCTGCCGCCATGCGGGCATGAAGGTCTTGCGGAAGTCCGGGCCCAGGGTCCTGCGCAAGTCGGGAGCCACGGTTCCGCCGCTCGTGGCGAGCATCTTTTCCAGCCCGGCGATCCGCTTGTGCAGGCTCTGGATGCCCTCCATCACGTCGCCGGGATCCGCCTGCGGCGGTGCCCCGGGATCGGGTGCACTAACTTGTTCTGGCATACCTCCAGTGTGCTCGGTCAGAGCCTGGCCGGGTTAAGGGGCCCGGGCTGGGAGGTCAGTCCAGGTTGGGCCAGCGCTGGAGGTTCTCCAGGGTGGCGCGGTCACCCTGGCTTCGCAGGCTGTCCAGCGGAAGGCGGCCGTGCAGGGTGAGCAGCAGGTTGCTCACCGGTCCGTGCAGGCCGGCGGCCGTCTCGTGCAGGCCGTCGATGAGGTGTGCGCCCGCCGCCGTCAGGTCGAGCAGCCATGACTGGCCCTCGGCGGCGTGAAGGCCGATCCGGGCCGGCTCGTGCGGCCAGGGGCCGGCGGTGCCGAGGCTGACGCTGATGAACTCGGCGATGCCGTCGATTGCGGCAACCGCCGGGACGGGCCGGGCAGTTCCGGTGGCCAGTTGCGCGTCGAAGGCGTGGACAGCGGCTTCCTGCACCTGATGACGCGCTACGGCACCACTGGTCATCGGGACGCCGGAGTTGTCCCACCAAGTCCAGCAGCCCGCCGCGGGACCTGCGGCCCAGCGGCCGACCCGCGGGACGCGGAGATCGCCCGGCTGCGCAAGGACAAGGCCAAGCTGGAGAAGGAGCTGGCCACGTCCCGCTTCGTGGTCGACGTGCAGTCAAAACTTCATGCGCTCTTGGAGACGATCTCCGAGGGCGCGGACACCGAGCCCGGGCCGAAGCCCTGACCGACGAGGCGATCATCCTGCTCGCGCCGAGGATCGGCACCCGGGCGGCCTGCCGGGCGGCCGGGGTGACGCAGGCGACCTGGCACCGGCGCCACCGGGTCAGCCCGGCGGTGCCGCGGCGGGAGCCCGTGCCGCACCGCGACCGGGTGCAGCCCGGGGCACTGGCGGCCGCCGAGCGGCAGGCGATCCTGGGCGCCCTGCACAGCGAGCGGTTCGCTGACCTGGCACCCGGGCCGTGGTTGTATCCGATCGCGGCGTTGGTCCCGGCCTGGACATCCCGCGGACTGCGGCATGAGAGCGTATCGGGTCGCGCCTAAGCCGCCGTTCTGGGTGGTTCGGACTTCGGGCACGGCCTGCTCATATGGATCGATCTGGCCGACGCGGCGAGCCGGGCGTTTCGTGGTTCGGGAGTACAGCTGGCGACAGTCACTGTGACGCGGAGCTCAAGGGCTGGCGTAGCGGGCGAGGAGGGGGATGAGGACCTGGGCGTTGGGGCTGCCCCAGCCGGTAACCGGATCCCAGCCTGGTGCGGCCTGATAGCCGGTGATGGTCGTGGGCGGGAATTGCACGGTGTTGTTTCCCGTGGTGATGTCGTGGAAGGCTCGGTGGTAGTGGGAGCTGCGGGCGATCTGGTAGATCGCCGGGTTGACGAGGCCGAGGTGGCGTCCTGCGTACTGGTCGGCCAGCGCGATCAGCGCGGCCCAGATCGGGGCGCTGGCGCTGGTCCCGCCGTGGCTCTGGACTGTGTCCCCAGTTCCGCTGCTGAAGACGACCGCCACTCCCGTGCGGTCGCTGGCGTCGGCGGCTACATCGGGAACCCCCCGGGCAGCGCCGATCCCGGGGAGGCCGGCCTGATAGCCGGGCCGGGCGAACAACTGGCTGAACCCGCCACCGGAGGCCTGGAAGGACCCGCCCTGGTTCCCGGGGCTTCCGGACGCCAGGCCCCACGCCGCTTCGCTGATCCAGGCGCCGGTGGCATGGCTGGCGGTCAGGCTGGTGCCCCCGGAGGCGAGGACGAGCGGATCGGAGGCCAGCAGGAGGACCCCCCTTCCTGGGGTGGTGGGCGCAGTGCCGGCCAGAGCCGAGTAGAGGTCACACTGGTAGGCCGCCGCTCCTATGTCGCCCGAGGCGGCGACGATCGTCATGCCACGGCCGACAGCCGCCTGGAGGGCCGCGTTCACGCTGCCAGCCTGCGCACGGCTTACGCAGTGCTCGCCGCCGATCTGTCCCGCGGCGCTGATCGACATGACACTCCCGAGAGTTGGGCCCAGCCGGAGCTCAGCGACGGCGGCGGCTACCGCGTTCGCGGTGTTGTCCAGGGATGCTGACGGGAGCAGGAGGATGACAAGAGTGGCGTCCGGGGCGAGTGCGTGCACCACTTGTACGTCCAGCACTTCCTCCCCGAAGGCCAGCCAGGGGGAGCTGGCGCCGGCGAGGGCGCTCACCACCCGCATCCGCACAGCCGGAAGGTGAAACAGGCTGTCGAAGCCCGCCATGTCCTGGCGCAGGTCAGTGACGGAGGGCGGGTCCGGCTGCGTTTCGGTGAGCTCTGGCAGCACCACGGTCTCGCCCCGGCCATCGATACCGCGGTCCAGGAGTGGCTTGATGCCGTAGGCCACCTGAAGCTGGGCCGGGGTGTAACAGGTCGTCCCCGGGTCGCATTGGCCCGCCGGGCCGGCCTTACCGGCTGGTGAGGCCGCGGTGGCGGACGGGGCCGCGGTGACCTTCCCGCCGCCCGATCCGGTCGTGCACCCCACAGCCAGCAGGGCCGCCGCGGCCATCGTTACCGCCAGCAGCCGCAACCTTCGGGACGCCGCGCCCCGGCTACCAGCCCTGGTCACCCGATGTAGTTTCAGCGTGTTCATGCGTCTGCTTCTCCTCCCGGCGCAGTCCCGGCCACGGCCTCTGAGCCGGGATGCCGCCGCCGCCCGCTCGCCCCACCTCCGGCGCACTTGGCCGGACGGTGCCTTTAGATACCAAGAATAATACTAAGTATAATAACACAATCAGCAGAGCTGGTCGCTTCTCGAACAATCCAGGTACTGCTGGTCAGGGGTTGCCCTGCATGGTCCTGGCAGCCACGGCATCACGCATGCTTTCAGGTTCGACGGCACGAGCCCGGCATTACTCCAGAAGCGAACGCTGCGAGCGTGAATGAAACACG
>DASWVA010000634.1:0-3996 GCA_036401415.1 Streptosporangiaceae bacterium | reverse complement strand
GTCCGTGCCCGACATGGACTCCAAGTTCTACGCCGCGACCCAGGCCATGGACGAGGCCCGGCACGTGGAGCTGTTCTCCCGGTTCATGCGGGAGAAGATCGACCTGTACTACCCGATCAACGACGACCTGGCCCGGCTGCTCAACGACGCGCTGACCGACTCCCGCTGGGACTTCCCCTACCTCGGCATGCAGGTGCTCATCGAGGGCCTGGCCCTGGCCGCGTTCGGCGCGCACCGCGATGTGGCCACCAATCCGCTGGTCAAGCAGCTGCTGGCCTACGTCATGCAGGACGAGGCGCGGCACGTGGCGTTCGGCCGCCTGGCCCTGCGGGACTACTACGCGGAGCTGACCACGGCCGAGCGCGCCGACCGCGAGGAGTTCGTGGTCGAAGGCTGCTACCTGATGCGCAGCCGCTTCCGCCAGCAGGAGGTCTGGGAGCGGATGGGCTTCAACGTGGCCGACTGCCTGGAGTTCACCGAGCACTCCCCGGTCCAGCAGCTGTTCCGCACCCTGCTGTTCAGCCGCATCGTGCCCTGCGTCAAGGACATCGGCCTGTGGGGCCCCAAGGTCCAGCACGCCTACGCCGACCTGGGCGTGCTGGACGCGGCCGATTGCGACCTGGGCGCCCTGATGCGCGACGACGAGGAGATCGCCGAACGCATGGAGGCCGAGCACGCGGCCGAGTTCGCCGCCCGGGCCGACGAGGTCAGCGACGCCATCGCCGAGGGCGCGGCCGGGTGACTGCGCCTGGCCCAGCGTGCGACCGGGCCGGACGGCCGGTCCGCACCGGGGGTGAGTGAAAAGCTTCCGGGAGGTAAACGCGCCCGTCAAGCGGGTACGAAACGGGTGTGAGCCGATCCCTGTCCCGCTTGTTCACCCGTGGCCATGCCGTCCCGCAGGCCGCGGCGGAGAGCCCCCGCCGCCCCTATTCCATCCCCCGTCCCGTCGACGTGGCCGAACGCATCGAGCGCACCCCCGCCCTGGACGGGGCGGTCCGCTCGCTGTCCGACGGCGTGGTCCGGGCGCTGCCCGCCGGCCCGCGGGCCGATGCGCTGCACGGCGTGCCGTTCGGCCAGCCGGCCCACCCGGCCCTGGTCCGGCTGCCCCTCGGCTGCTGGACGTCAGCGGCGCTGCTCGACCTGTTCCCGGGCACCGAGCGCGCGGCCCGGACGCTGATCGCGGCGGGCATCGCCAGCGCGGTACCGGCCACCGCCACCGGGCTGGCCGACTGGTCGGCGCTGCACCGGCACCAGCAACGGGTCGGCCTGGTGCACGCCGCGTCCGGCGCGTGCGCGGCCACCTTGTTCTCCGCCTCGCTGATCGCCCGGCTCAGCGGGTTCGGCCGGGCCGGCAAGCTGCTGTCGGCAGGCGGGCTGACCGCCGCCACCGTCGGCGGTTACCTGGGCGGCCACCTGGCCCTGCGACTGGGAGCGGGGGTCAGCCACGCCGAGCCCATCGGCCACCTGGCCGGGCTGGGCTGGCACGACGTGGGCCTGATCGACGACCTGCCCGATGGCCGCCCGGTGCGCCGGCAGCTGGGCTACCTGAGCCTGTTCGTGCTCCGCCGCGGCCCGGACGTCAGCGTGCTGTCCGACCACTGCGCGCACCTGGGCGGCCCGCTGCACCAGGGCCGGCTGACGGGCGGCAGGAACGGCGGCGACGACGACTGCGTGACCTGCCCGTGGCACGGCAGCACGTTCCGCATCGCCGACGGGTCGGTGGTGCACGGGCCGGCCACCGCACGCCAGCCGTCGTTCACCTGCCGGATCACCGACCGTGGCGTGGTCCAGGTCCAGCCGCGGGCGTTAAGCAGCCGGGCCGCTAGAAGAAGATCAGCCGTACCGCTGAGATGACCCCGATGATGACGATCAAGACGCGCAGCGCGATCGGCGGCAGCCGCCGGCCATACCGGGCCCCGGCGTAACCGCCGATCGTCGAGCCGACCGCGATCAGCCCGGCCAGCACCCAGTTGACGTGGGTGAGGGCGATGAACACGATCGCCGCCACTCCGTTGACCACGAACGTAAGCACGTTCTTGAGGCCGTTGATCCGCTGCAGCGGCTCGTCCAGGAAGATGCCGAGCAGGCCGATCATCAGTACGCCCTGGGCGGCGCCGAAGTACCCGCCGTAGATGCCGGATCCGCACACCCCGGCCCACAGCGCCGGGCCACCGTGCTCGGAGCCTCCCCGCCGGTGCGCGGCCAGCCAGCCGTTCAGCTTCGGCTGCAGGACGACCAGCACGCAGGCGACCAAGATCAGGGCCGGCACGATCACTTTGAACGTTCCGGCCGGGAGTTCCAGTAGCAGCACAGCGCCGGCGGCCGCCCCGGCGACCGAGGCGCTGCCCAGCCGCAGCAGCCGCGGCCACTGCCCGGTCAGCTCCTGGCGGTAGCCGTACGCGCCGGTGATACCGCCCGGCACCAGGCCGACGTTGTTGGAGACGTTCGCGGTGATCGGCGGGACCCCAAAGGCCAGCAGGGTGGGAAACGTGATCAGCGACCCGGAGCCCACGATCGCGTTGATCCCGCCGGCCGCGATCCCCGCCGCGAAGACCGCGACGGCCTCCAGCCCCGTCACGCTCAGGGCTGCACCGCCCGCGCCGCCCAGCGCGCGTGCCGGTATTCGACCTGCAGCGGGACGCCGAAACACTTGGTCAGGTTCCGCTCGGTGAACACCTCGGCCAGCGGGCCCGCGGCCAGCACGGACCCGCGGCGCAACAGCATGGCGTGGGTGAAACCGTCGGGTACCTCCTCGACGTGGTGGGTGACCAGCACCATCATCGGGGCCTTGCTGTCCCGCGCCAGCGTGGACAGCCGCCGGACCAGGTCCTCGCGGCCGCCCAGGTCCAGCCCGGCGGCGGGCTCATCCAGCAGCAGCAGCTCCGGGTCGGGCATCAGCGCCCGGGCGATCTGCACCCGCTTGCGCTCACCTTCGGACAGGGTGGCGAACCGGCGCCGGATCAGGTGGGCGCAGCCGAGCGCGTCGAGCAGCTCCACCGCCCGGGTGACGTCGGAGGACTCGTACTCCTCCTTCCACCGCCCGAGGATCGCGTAGGAGGCGGTGAGCACGAGGTCGATGACCTTCTCCCCGGGGGGCACCTTCTCCGCGAGGGCGGCGCTGGCCATGCCGATCCGCGGCCGGAGGTCGAACACGTCAACGTCGCCGAGCCGCTCGCCGAGCACCTCGACCGTGCCCTCGGTCGGGAACAGGGTGGTCGCGGCCACCTGGAGCAGGGTGGTCTTGCCCGCCCCGTTCGGCCCGATGAGGATCCACCGCTCGTCCTCGTGCGCGGTCCAGTCGACGTTGCGCAGCAGCATCGACGTCTCCCGCCGGACCGCAACGCCGCGCAAGCGCAACACCTCGTCGGACATTCAGTCCCTCCCTACGCCAGCGCGGCGAACTCCAACTCAACGCGGCGGTCCGCCAGCGTCCAGACCCGAACCTACGCTACGGCGCCAGGGCCGGCCCACCTGAACCCACACCCGCTCCATGAGCGGTCCGTCGCTACGGCGAGGCAGCTTTCCCCGCCACCCCGACGCGGTGGAATCTGTCCGGTTTCGAACAGCAAATCCGGATTTAAATAAATGTTAGGTCTCGCATCCCCATGAAATGCGACGTGCTGCCCCATAACCGGGTGATGCGGTCGATAAGCTGGCCTGCGCCTGATAGCGCTTCTCGCGGTAGGGGGAAGGGCGTCACCACTTCCGGGACTGTCACCCTGCGCGACCGCGGAACCGGAAGACGCTGATGTGTCGTGAGTATGCGCACGTAGTTGGCTCGTCGCCTCGTGTCTCGCCGCCGGCCATGGCTGCCGGGCCGCTGGACCGCACGGGGCAACGCCACCGAATTACCCAGAGAAGGAGCGGGAAATTGAAGATCCTGCACGTAACTGATCGTCCTCGCAAGCTGATGGCCACCGCCGCACTGAGCGTCCCCCTCCTGGCGGCGGGCTCGTCGGTGGTGTTCACCAGCGCAGCTTCGGCAGCGACGATCTC
>DASWVA010000633.1:0-3367 GCA_036401415.1 Streptosporangiaceae bacterium | reverse complement strand
CAACCTCGGGGCCACCACGGCCATGGGCCAGCTACGGAGCGCGATCCGCGCCACCGCCCCCTACGTCCCCGATCCCGCCACCCTGCTCGGCCGGGCGGACGTGATCGCCGGGCAGATCAGCGGAGCCGAGTGCGCCACCGTGGCCTGCGCCTTGCTGGATCCGGCCACCGGTGAGCTCAGCTACGCCGGCGCCGGGCATCCCCCGTTTATGGTCGTGCAGGCCGACGGGGCCACCAGCTACCTGGCCGGCGGCCGGGGGCTGCCGCTCGGGGTGGCCCCGGCGCCCCGGGCCAGTGCCGGCACCCGGCTGGCCCCCGGTGACCGGCTGATCATGTACACCGACGGCCTGTACGAGCGGCGGGCCGAGTCGCCCGACGTGGGACTGGCCCGGCTGGCCCGGCTGGCCGCGGAAGCCCGCGCCCTGCCGCCCACCGAGCTGAGCCAGGCCCTGGCCGACGGCATGCTGGAGGGCGCCGAGCCCGGCGACGACATCTGCGTGCTGGTCGCCGCCCCCGCCTTCAGCCTGGCCTGACCCGCCGGCCTTACCCGCTGGCCGCAGGCCTGCCTGCCTGGGTGACTGCGGACCGGCGGAGCGTGCCGAGCGTATCGGCCAGGTGCGTGAGGGCGGTCCCGGGCAGCGGAGCCCGCAGCAGGCGGTCGAGTTCACGGTCGAAGACGGGGGCGGCGGTGCGCAGGACTTCCGTGCCCTCGGTGGTCAGCTCCACGATCGATGAGCGCCGGTCCGAGGGGTTGGCCCGGCGGGCGCACAGGCCGGCGGATTCGAGGCGGTCGACGGCCTGGCTGGCGCCGCCCACGGTGATCGCAACCGCCCGGGCGATGTCCTGGACCCGGCACTGCGGTGTCGCGTCGATGACGAGCATGGCGTTCAGGCTCGCGAGACCGACGCCGCACTCCTCCTGCAGCCGCCCGTCGGCCGCCCCCCACAAGATCGTCTCAAACCTCACCAGGTCATCGAATACCTGCCGCAGATCAGTCACGCCTCTCCCGTCTCCGGTCACCAGCACAATCTAGCATAGAGCTAACTAGCTTGCGTATATCTAAATTAGAGCTAATGTATATTTCATCTCCCGACCCGGCCGCTGGGGCACCCGCCCCGGCCCGGCCACGATGAAAGGAAGCGGCAATGACCGCTCAGCAGCGCGACATGGTCGACCAGCTCCTCCGCCGCGCCCCGTTCGATCTCGGCGGAGACGTCACCGCCCAGCGCCCCCTCCTCGAGCAGATGCTCACCTCGCAGCCCTGGCCGGCCGACGTGCGGGTAACGGCTGGAGACCTGGGCGGCATCCCCGTGATCTTCGTCGATATCGCCGGCGCGGAGCCGGGTGGCACCATATTCCACCTTCACGGCGGCGGCTTCGCCCTCGGCTCGGCGACGGGATCGGTGGGGCTGGCGTCCAGCCTGGCCCGCAAGACGGGGATGCGCGCGGTGTCCGTCGACTACCGGCTCGCGCCCGAGCACCCTTACCCCGCCGCGCTCCAGGACGTCACGGCCGCCTACCGCGCCCTGACCGGGCAGGCCGGCCGCGCCGATCAAATCGTCGTGTCGGGCGAGTCGGCCGGCGGCAACCTCGCCATCGAGCTCCTCATCACCGGCCAGGCGGAAGGCCTGCCGATGCCCGCGGCGGCCCTGCTGCTCTCCCCGATGACCGACCTCACCGTGACCGGCAGCAGCTACACCGGCAAAGCGGACGCCGACCCGGCCATCAGCGCCCAGGCCATCCGCACCCGGGCCGCGGACTACCTGGCCGGCACCGACCCGGCCAGCCCCCTGGTCAGCCCCATCTTCGCCGACCTGTCCGGACTGCCGCCACTGCTGATCCAGGCCGGATCACACGAGGTGCTCCTGGACGACGCCACCCGCCTCGCGGCCAAGGCCGCAGCCGACGACGTGGCCGTCATCCTGGACATCACCCCCGGCGTCCCGCACGTCTTCCAGGCCTTCGCCGCCCTCCTCGACGAAGGCGACACGGCCCTCGACCGGGCCGCCCGGTTCATCAAGGACCAGACCACCCGGAAGGCCGCCGTCTGACCAGCGCCAAGGGCTGAGCCAGCCCGGCAGGAGGCGCGCCTCCAGGGGTGGGCGGCTGACCGGGTGGTATGAGTGGGGTATGGCTGACCCCCGGTTCACGGACGTGGCGGTGACTATTTCGCCGGACCGCGTCGCCACAGTGGAAATCCAGCGGCCGCCAGCCAACTACTTCGACCTGGCCCTGATCGACGCGCTGGCGTCGGCGTATGAGTACCTGGGCGCCGAGCCGGCCTGCCGGTCGATCGTGCTGTGCTCGGCCGGCCGGCACTTCTGCGCCGGGGCCCGGCTCGGCGAGCCGACCGGGGACGCGGAGCGGGATGCCGACCCGGTGGACACCGACGCGCTGTACCACCGGTCGCTGACCCTGTTCTCGCAGTCCAAGCCGGTGGTGGCCGCGGTGCAGGGCGGCGCGGTCGGCGGGGGAGCGGGGCTCGCCCTCAGCGCCGACTTCCGGGTCGGCGAGCCGGCGTCCTGGTTCGCGTTCAACTTCGCCCGGCTCGGCATCCACCAGGGCTTCGGCATCTCGGCCACCCTGCCACGGATCGCCGGGCAGCAGCGGGCGCTGGAACTCCTCTACACCGGGCGCCGGATCGAGGGCGCCGACGCTCAGGCCGCGGGACTGTTCGACCGGCTGGCCGAGCCGGGCGCGCTGCGCGAAGTGGCCACCGAGCTGGCGGCCGGGCTCGCGGCCGGCGCCCCGCTGGCCGTGCAGTCCATCCGGCGGACCATGCGGGCGGCCCTGACCGCGGAAGTGCGCGCCGCCCACTCGGTGGAGGCCCGGGAGCAGCGCGTGCTGTTCGCCACCGCCGACTTCCGCCGGGGGGTGGCCGCCGCTGCCCGGCGCGAAGACCCCGTGTTCGAAGGCGATTGACCGCCCGGCGGGCCCCTACTTCTCGCGGTCGCGGCGGATCTGGTCCAGCACCGGGCCGGCGTCGTCGGCGGCCACCCGGATCATGGCCCGGACCGCGTCGGCCAGCGCAACCCGGGGCACGTCCAGCTCCACCGCGGCATCGTCGGCCCAGCGGGTGAGCTGCCGGTACAGCTCCGGACTGAGGTCGAGGGTGATGCGGACCGGCTTGGACCGGATCGCGGTGTGGCCCGCCGGGCGCGCGTCCGGCTCGGCGCGCCGGGCGGCGGCCGCGGCCATCTGCGCCTTGCGCTGCTCCCGGGGCCTGGTCATGACCGCACCGAGCAGAGCGGGGCGCACCGGCTGGTCAGGTCCCGGGCCACCCGGCGCCAGACGTCGCGGTCGGAGACCTTGATCGGCAGGCCGAAGCTCTGGGCGTACAGCTCCAGCCGGGGCACCGACGTGTCCAG
>DASWVA010000632.1:0-9333 GCA_036401415.1 Streptosporangiaceae bacterium | reverse complement strand
GATCTCGTGGCCGGCCCGGCGCGGCCGCCGCCGCTCCGGCACGGCGATCCGCCGCCGCCCGGACAGATAGGCCCCGGTGACCGACTCCGCGGACCGCTCCAGGTCCCCGGCCGGGCCGCTGAACACCACCTCGCCGCCCTCGCGGCCTGCGCCCGGGCCGATGTCGACGACCCAGTCCGCGGCCCGGATCGTGTCCTCGTCGTGCTCCACCACGATCAGCGTGTTGCCCAGGTCGCGCAGCTGGGTCAGCGTCGCGATCAGCTGCTCGTTGTCCCGCTGGTGCAGCCCGATCGAGGGCTCGTCCAGCACGTACAGCACGCCGGACAGCCCGGAGCCGATCTGGGTGGCCAGCCGGATCCGCTGCGCCTCGCCGCCCGCCAGCGTCGCGGCCGGCCGGTCCAGCGAAAGGTAGCCCAGGCCAACCTCGGTCAGGAACCTGAGCCGGGCGCCCGCCTCCTGCCGGACCCGGGCACTGACCTGCTCGTCCCGTGGGCTCAGGGTCAGCGACGACAGCCACCGCGCCGCCTCGCTGACCGGCCGCGCGGTCACGTCGGCGATCGAGCGGCCCGCGACGGTGACGGCCAGGATCTCCGGCCGCAGCCGGGCCCCGCCGCACGCCGGGCACGGCACCGCCCGCAGGTAGCCTTCCAGCTTCTCCCGGGCCGGGCCGGTGTCCGCCTCGGCGTACCGCCGTTTGATCCACGGCAGCACCCCGTCGAACCGGACCAGGTAGGAGCGGTGCCGCCCGGACCGAGTGTCGTAACTGACCCGCACCTGGTCGCCGGTGCCGTGCAGCACGGCGTCCCGGGCCGCGGCGGGCAGCTCGTCCCACGGCGTGTCCAGGCTGAACCCGCCGGCCGCCGCCACCGCGGCCAGCAGCCGGCCGAAGTAGTCCCGGTCCGGCCAGCCCGACCACGGCGCGACCGCCCCGGCGGCCAGCGTCCGGCGGCCATCCGGCACGGCCAGCCCGGGGTCGGCTTCGTGCTGGGTGCCCAGCCCGCCGCAGACCGGGCAGGCGCCCAGCGGCGAGTTGAACGAGAACGCCCGGGGCTCCAGCTTGTCGTCCAGCGTCACCGGGTGCCCGTTCGGGCAGGCCAGGTGCTCGGAGAACCGCCGTCCCCGCTCCGGGTCGCCGGCGGGCCGGTCGACCAGCTCGGCCATGACCACTCCGCCGGACAGCTTCAGTGCGGTCTCCACCGAGTCGGTGATCCGCGCCCGGCTGGAGTCCCTGGCCACTAGCCGGTCCACCACCACCTCGACGGTGCGGTCCCCGGCCGCATCCGGCGCCGGCACGCTGTCCAGCGGGTGGACGGTGCCGTTCACCCGCACCCGGGCGTACCCCTTGGCCCGCAGGTCGCCGAACCGCCCGGCGGTGTCGCGTGCGCCGGGGCCGCCGTCATCCGCCGTGACCGGCGCGAGCAGGTAGAACCGGGTGCCTTCGGGCAGGTCCAGCAGCTCGTCCACCATCTGCTGCGGCGTCTGCCGGCTGATCAGCGCGCCGCACACCAGGCAGTGCGGCTGCCCGATACGTGCCCAGAGCAGGCGCAGGTGGTCATAGATCTCGGTGATCGTGCCCACCGTGGACCGGGGGTTGGCGGACCCGGCCTTCTGGCCGATGGCCACCGCGGGCGGCAGCCCTTCGATCGCGTCGACGTCGGGCCGGTCCAGCTGGCCGAGGAACTGGCGGGCATAGGGCGATAGCGACTCGACGTACCGGCGCTGCCCTTCGGCGAAGATCGTGTCGAACGCCAGGCTGGACTTACCCGATCCGGACAACCCGGTAAAAACGATCATGGCGTCGCGCGGCAGGTCCAGGTCAACGCCGCGCAGGTTGTGCTCACGCGCCCCGCGAACGGTCAATTGGTTCTTCAACAGCGGCTTTCTGCTGCGGGCTGCGGCCATCGATAAAGGCCACTCTCACCCTTTTGGGCAACACCGGCCGGCCCCGGTTTGTTCCCGCCCGGAACTGCCCTTTCTGCCTGGTCAGCGGCGTGATGACACCAGTGATGCGAATACCACGGTGCTGCTCAGGTAATGGCCGGTGGAGAAGTCAAATGCGCCACCGCAGGTGATCAGGTGCAGCGCGGCGTAGTGGCTGGTGCCGTAAATGGTTCTGGTCGGGAAGTCGTCCTTGGCGTACTCGCGTACGCCGGTGACCCGGAAAACGGCCGTCACCCCGTTGGCCAGGATCACGTCGATGCTGTTTCCTGGCCGCAGTGCCCCGAGGCGGAAGAACACCGCCGGGCCGCGCAGGGTGTCCACGTGGCCTTCGATGACCGCAGACCCGATCTGCCCCGGCGTCACCGAGTACTTGTACCAGGCTGCCTCCATGGGCCGGTTGTCGACCGACGGGACCTGGATGGTCCCGTCGGCGTTCAGGCCCAGATGCAGCAGGCTGGACCGTACGCCGATGGCGGGGATGGCGACCGCCACCGGTTCTGACCGCGCCAGTCGCGGGCCCCGGGCGCTGGCGGTCGCTCCGGCCGCGTCCCGCCCCGGCTGCGGCGCGTGCCGCTGGGTCAGTGCGGCCGCCCCGGCCGTCGCGGCGCCACTCACAATGAGCAGGACGGCGGCCATCCCGGCCAGCCGGGCGCGCCAGTTGACCGGCGGGCGGGGAGGCGGAGACATGCCGGCCCCACCGGTGGTGAAGACGACACGAAACCCGGCTATCCGCCGCCACTCCGGTTCCGCCAATGCCGCCTCCTTCCCCAAAGGGTCCTGCTCGCGTAGCCTAATATTCCAATGGAAATGAGGCCATTGCGTGCCCGTGCCGCCCGGCCGGCATCGCATTTCGCCGCGGGCGGGTTATCAGGAGGTTTCATGCGGATCCGCGCGCGGCTGGCCGCCGTGTTGTGCAGCACCATCACCGTGCTCGCCGCGCTGACCGTTTCGGCCTGCACCGGGTCGGGGTCACCGAACGCCGCCGGGTCGGCGTCGACCACCTTCTTCACCGCCAAGGCCCCGGGGTCGGGCACGGCCACCCCTACCTCCAGCCCGTCGGCCACCATCACCGCCAGCCCCGCGCCTTCCACTGAAACGCCGGTCACCCCGTCCCCCTCTCCCACCCCGTCCGCGACGCAGGCCCCGATCGGGGCGCCGTCGACCGGCGGCGGTGGCACGGCCGGCCTGCAGCACGCCTCGCTGTTCGGCTTCGGGGCGCTGGCCGTGCTGGCCGGTATCGGCAGCCTGCTCTACCGCCGCCGCGTCCTGCGCCGGTAGCTCAGGCGTCCGCCGCCGCCCCGTCTCTACCATGGCGGTATGACTTCCCGCCAGATCACGCCGTCCGGACGGCCGCGGGCCCGGGCCATCGGAGTGCCGTGCGACGGAAACCCCGGACCCAGCAACGCCATCACCGACGTCGCCGGGGTGCAGGTCGGCTACGTCACGCTGATCGAGGGGTCCGGGCCGATGCGGGTGGGGGAGGGCCCGGTGCGGACCGGGGTCACCGCCATCCTGGCCCGCGGCCGGGAGGGCTGGGGCACCGGCTGCGCCGCCGGGCTGCACTCCTTCAACGGCAACGGGGAGCTGACCGGCTCGCACTGGCTGGCCGAGACCGGCGTCCTGTCCTCGGCCGTCCTGCTGACCAACACCTACGCGGTGGGGACCGCGCACCGCGGCGTGGTCGACTGGATCAACCGGAACCGGCCCGGTCAGCTGCCGTGGGAGTTCCCGGTCATCGGCGAGACCTACGACGGCTACCTGAACGACGTCAGCGGGGCCCACGTCACCCCAGAGCACGCGGTCACCGCCATCGACCGGGCCCAGGGAGGGCCCATCGATGAGGGCTCGGTGGGTGGCGGCACCGGCATGTGCTGCTACGGCTACAAGGGCGGCAGCGGTACCGCGTCCCGGCTGGTGACGGTCGGGCCGGATACCTGGACCGTGGGCGCGTTCGTGCAGGCCAACTTCGGCCGCCGCCGGCAGCTGACCATCGCGGGCCACCCGGTGGGCCAGGACCTGCTGGAGGACAATCCGCTGGAAGAGACCGACTGGTTCCTGCCCGCCGGGTCCGGGTCGGTCATCGCGGTGGTGGCCACCGACGCGCCGTTGCTGCCGCACCAGTGCTCGGCGCTGGCGCGCCGGTGCACCCTGGGCATCGGCCGGACCGGGACCAGCGGCTCGCACAGCTCCGGCGACATTTTCCTGGCCTTCTCCACCGCCAACCCGGGCCAGCTGGGCAGCCAGACCGGTCCCGGGCCGGCCCAGCCCGGACGCCTGCGCCACCTGGACTTCCTGAGCTGGGACGACATCGACGGCCTCTTCGAGGCCGTGGTCTCCTCCGTCGAGGAGGCCGTGCTCAACGCCCTGGTCACCAACACCGAGATGACCGGCCGGGACGGCCACCGCATTCCCGCCCTGCCCCGCGACCGGGTCAGCGCCCTGCTGGAAGTCTCCTGACGCCCAGCGTGACCTAGTCGATGGGTGCTGCCTCGATCGCCGGGCTCACGCCGGTCAGGCGCTCAGCTTCGGCCCACAGCCGGGCGGCGGCGGCCCTGTCCCGGGCCCGCCGCGGCGGCCGCGCGGTGACGGTCGGCCCGACCAGCCCGAACCGGCCGCCGGGCCCGTAGTAGCCGCCGTTGGTGGCCTCCGGGCTGGTCGCCGCGAACAGCAGCGGCTCGGTGCCGGCGCCGACTGCCTGCGACGGCATCAGCTGCATGCCCAGCCACATCAGCGATCGCCGGGGCCGGTCCCGGCCGAGATTCGGGCCGGTGGTCTGCAGGTTGGTCCGGGTGAACCCCGGATGCGCGGCCGTGCTCCGCAGGTTCCAGCCGTGCCCGTTGGCCAGGGCGGCCAGGTGCCGGGTCATCATCAGGTCGGCCAGTTTGGACTGGGCGTAGGCGGAGTTCGCCCGGTACCTGCGGCTGGCCTGCAGATCATCGAGACGGATCCGCCCCACGTTGGCGACACCGCTGCTCATGGTGACCACCCGGGGCGCCGGGGCGCGCAGCAGCAGCGGCAGCAGCCGGACGGTCAGCGCGAACGGCCCGAGGAAGTTGCTGCCGAACTGGAGCTCGAACCCGTCGGCCGTCGTCATGCGGGTAGGCACCGCCATCACCCCGGCGTTGTTGATCAGCAGATCGAGCGGGGTACCGTCCGCGATCAGCCCGTCGGCGAAATCGGCCACCGACGCCAGGTCGGCCAGGTCGGCCCGGCGCACCTCGAGCTGGGCATGCGGGTGCCGGGCCAGGATCTCGGCCCGGGCCTGCTCACCCTTGGCCACCGTGCGGACGGCCATGATCACCCGTGCCCCCGCCTCGCTCAGCCGCCGCGTGGCCTCCAGGCCGATGCCGCTGTTCGCGCCGGTGATGACCACCAGCCGTCCGGACTGATCGGGAACTGAATACAAGACGTCGCCTCCGCCGCAGTAAAGACCATCGGTCTCTTAATAACCTCAACTTAGCAGACCGATGGTCTCTACGCAAGGAACCGCTGGTCTGTAACATGTGCGCATGACCGTGTTCCAGCGGGCCCGCAGCGCCGAGCAGCGTCAGGTGCGCCGGCGTGCCATCCTGGACACGGCCGCCGCCATGCTGGCCGAGATGCCGGTCGCCGAGGTGACGCTGAACGAGCTCAGCCGCCGGGTGGGCCTGGCCAAGTCCAACGTGCTCCGCTACTTTGAGTCACGTGAGGCCGTGCTGCTCGAACTGCTCGGCGCCGCCTGGCAGGACTGGCTGGCCGCGCTGGCCGGCGACCTGGATGGCGCGGTGGACCCCCGGGCTCCGGTGGCCGCCCGCGGCGATCAGGCCGCCGCCGCCCTGGCCGGCTCCCTGGCCGCCCGCCCCGTGCTGTGTGACCTGGTCAGCGCCCAGTCCGCCGTACTCGAGCGCAACGTCTCCCCGCAGGTGGCCGCGGCCCACAAGCGCGCCACCATCGCCGGGGTCACGGATCTGAGCGCGCTGCTCCGCCAGCACCTTCCTGAGCTCAGCGAGCCAGACGCATTCCGGCTGGCCGGGTCGACGCTGGTCAGCACCGGGGCCCTGTGGCCGCAGGGCCAGCCCTCGCCCGCCATGCTGGCCGCTTACGACGCCGACCCCGCCCTGGCCGTCCTTCGGCTCGACTTCGCCCCCACCCTGCGCGACATGCTCGAAATCCTCATCTCCGGCCTGCTGGCCCGCGCCGCGCGTAACTGACCTGCTCGGGGAAGTCAGACGCGCCGGGACTGGTCAGGGACTGCCACCCATGCGGTCGACCAGGGCGCTGCGGGACAGTCCGTACCGGGCGCAGAATTGATCCAGTTGCTGAGCGGTGACGGGATCGTGCAGGGTGCGGGCGGCCACCGCGGCTGCGTCCGCCATTCCGGCCCGTTGCAGGATCCTGACGAACTGGTGCACAGAAAGGTCCATGAGGACCTCCTCGCTACGGAAAGTGGCCCCGGACGCCGATTGGCCGAGGCCCATCGTCCCTCGTGACAACCCCGCCGTGCTCAGATAAGTTCCGCGTTACCGCGAAGGATGCACCACGAGTGCGCTGCCGCCGCCCAGCCGGACCGGCTCGGCGACCGGCTCCAGCTTCCCGCCTCCCAGAATCTGCAGCGCGGTCGCGTCGCCCGGGTAGTAGTCCAGGGGCAGGATCGCCCCGCCCGTCTCCGTGAATTTCTCCCCGTACCGGCTGGTGAGCTGCCTGGCCAGCGCGCTGTTGTAGAACCGCGGCTCGGCGCTCGAGGTGGCTGAGTTGGTCTGGCTGACCCGGGGCGCGGCCAGTGCGGCCGGCATCGGCATCCCGAAGTCCACGTGGTTGATCAGCGTCTGCAGAATCGTAGTGATGATCGTGGAGCCGCCGGCCGCGCCGATGCTGAACACCGGCTTCCCGTGCTGCAGCGCGATGACGGGGCCCATGCTGGACCGGGGCTGCTTGCCGCCCGCGGGCAGGTTCGGGTCGTAGGCCCCGGGCGCCGGAGGCGCGAAGTCGAAGTCGGTCATCTCGTCGTTGAGCAGGAAGCCGTAGCCCGGCACGGTCTGGCCGCTGCCGCCGAAGAAGTTGATCGTGTTGGTGTAGGCGACGATGTCGCCCCACTGGTCGGCGGTCTCGATGTTGTTGGTGTGCAGGCCCTCGTGGGTGGCGGCCGCCGCGGTCGACTGGCTCGGGCAGCGCGGGTACGGCGGGTACGGCCGGCCCGGTGCCACCGGCGAGGTTAGCGCGGTCTTGCCGATCAGGCACTGTCGGGTCGCGGCGAAGGCCGGGCTCAGCAGGCCCCGCGTCGGCACGCTCACGTACCGGGGATCCCCGACGTAGGCGTTGCGGTCGGCGTAGGACAACCGCGAAGCCTCCAGGTAGTGGAACAGTGCTGTGGCCCGCGGCTCAGCCGACAGGTTGTAGTGGGACAAGATGTTCAGCGCCTCGCCCACGGTGGTGCCGCTGCTGGACGGCGGGGCCATGCTGTAGATGTCCAGCCCGCGGTAGTTCACGTGGGTCGGCGCCCGGACCAGGGCCTGGTAGGACCGCAGGTCGTTCGTGGTCATGATGCCCGGCAGCTGGACCACGCTCTGGCCGGGAGTGGTCACCGGGTGGTCGTCGGCCTGCACGATGGCCTGGCCGAGCGGGCCGTCGTACAGGTAGGAGGGACCGTACCTGGCCAGCAGCTGGTAGGTCCGGGCCAGGCCGGGGTTCTTCAGCAGGGTGCCGACCGGCAGTGGCTGGCCCGCGCTGGTCAGCAGCCAGTGGCTGGCGGGGTAGGCCTGCAGCTCGGGCAGCTCGGACCGGGTGAGCTGCTGGAAGTCGGCGTCGGTGCGGAACCCGCGCTGGGCCAGGCCGATCGCGGGCTGCAGGTCGCGGCCCAGGCTCAGCCGGCCGTACTTGCGCAGCGCCGTGGACCAGGTGGCCACCATGGACGGCACTCCGGTGGCCAGCGGCTGGTCGGATGCGTAGTCGTAGTTGTACGGCTGGCCGGTTTTCGGGTCGATGAACATCGTGGCCGTGCAGGCCTGCGGGCAGTTCTCCCGCCCGTCGATGGTGATCACCTGGTGGGTTCTGGCCAGGTAGATCACCATGAAGCCACCGCCCCCGGGACCGGCCACGAACGGGATCGTCACCCCCAGCGCGCTGGCCGTGGCCACCGCCGCGTCGACCGCGTTGCCGCCCCGCTTGAGCACGTCGATGCCGGCCTGGCTGGCACCCAGGTCCATGGACGCCACCGCGCCGCCGGTCCCCACCGCCACCGGCTCCTTGGTGCGGCCCGCCCCGCCGGCGCCGCCCTGGCTGGCCGCGCTGAACTGGGCGGGCACGGTCACCAGCAGCGCGGACAGCGCAGAGATCGACGAGATAGTGGCCCAGCGGCGACGCAGACGCATGTGCACCTCAGCAAGTCGGCCAGGATCGCGTTCGCGGCGGTCTCCGGGCCCCTTTTGTTCGAATCTGTCGCGTCCATACTGGTGCACCGCGGCCCGTGTTATCAAGCAGCGGCGGGCCGGGCGTCGCCGGCCGGCTCAGCCCGCCGCTTCCTTCAGCGCGGCGATCAGCTCCGGGGCGGCCGCGAAGAACCGGTCCTGCTCGCGTTCGGTCCCGCCCACCTGGACCAGCGCGACGTCGGTGAATCCCGCCTCCCAGAACGCGGAGGCCGCCTTGGCCACCGCTTCCACCGAGTCGCCGCACGGGATGGACTCGGCGACGTCCTCGAGCCGGACGAACTGGGACGCCGCCTCGAATCCGGACGTGCCCGGCAGCTCGGCGTTGACCTTCCAGCCACCGCCGAACCACCGGAACAGCTCGTGCGCCCGCTGCACGCACTCGTCGGCGTCCGGGCCCCAGCAGACGGGCAGCTGGCCGACCTTGCGGGCCGGAGCCTTCCCCGACGCCGCGTCCCACCACGGCCCGAGCGAGGCGTCCGGCTCCACCGCGATCATCACGTCCGCCAGCGGCGCGAACAGCTCGCACGACTGCTGGCCGGACACCGCGATGCCGATCGGGACCGGCTGCGGCGGCAGGTCCCACAGCTTGGCCGAGTCGACCTGGAAGTACTCGCCCATCATGTTGACGTAGCCGCCCTCGAACAGCGCCCGGATGATCGTGGCCGCTTCGGCCAGCATCTCCTGGCGCTCGTTGGCGCTGGGCCACCCGGCCCCGATGATGTGCTCGTTCAGGGCTTCGCCCGACCCCAGGCCGAGGGTGAACCGGCCGCCGCTCAGCGCCCCGAGCGTGGCCGCCTGCTGAGCCACCACGGTGGGGTGGTACCGCATCGTCGGGCAGGTCACGTAGGTCATCAGCTCGGCCCGCTCGGTCGCCTGGGCGACCGCGCCCAGCGTCACCCAGGCGTTCGGGGCGTGGCCCATGCTGTTCAGCCACGGGAAGTAGTGGTCGCTGGAGACCAGCAGCTCGAACCCGGTCTGCTCGGCCCGC
>DASWVA010000631.1:0-8622 GCA_036401415.1 Streptosporangiaceae bacterium | reverse complement strand
CAGGTCGGGCAGGCCCGGGCGTTCCTGACCGCGTTCCTCGGCGGCTGGGCCCGCACGGACGACGCCGTGCTTTTAATCGGGGAGCTGGGCGCCAACGCCGTGGTGCACACCGGCAGCGGCCGCCCCGGCGGCCTGTTCACGGTGCGGGCCGCGCTGGCCGGACCCTGGCTGCGGGCCGAGGTCGAGGACCAGGGCAGCAGCTGGAACGGGCGGCTGGAGGACGCCGAATGCCCGCACGGCCTGTTCCTGCTCCGGCAGCTTTCCGCCCGCTGCGGCACCCGGCGCGGCCGTGACGGCTGGGCCACCTGGTTCGTCCTGGACAGCCGGACCACCACGTGAGCCGCCCAGAACCCGCCCCCGGCCGGCCCGTAACCGCCGGGTCAGCGTGCGGGCCCTGCGGCGGTACGGGTAAAACGGGTGCGTGCCGGAACTTCCCGAGGTCGAGACCGCCCGTCGCCTGATCGCCGACGGGGCCCTGCATCGGCGCATCGTCGGGGTCGACGACGCCGACACGTTCGTGTGCCGCCCGCACTCACCCGGAGACCTGCGTGACGCGCTGGTGGGGCGGACGCTCACCACCGCCAAGCGCCGCGGCAAGACCATGTGGGCCGAGACGTCGGGCGTCGGCGGTTCGGCCGAGCCCGGCCCGGACCTCGGCATCCACCTGGGCATGGGAGGCCGCATCGTGGTCACCGCACCGGACGGGGCCGCCCAGGAGGGTGGCGGCCCGCGGCGCCGGGACGCCCAGCCGCGCAAACCGGAGTGGAACCGGTTCACGCTGGACTTCGCCGACGGCGGGCAGCTGGTGCTGTTCGACAAACGCAGGCTCGGGCGGATCCGGCTCGACCCGGAAGTGGAGGCCCTCGGGCCCGACGCCGAGGAGGTCACCGCCGCACAGTTCCGGGAACTGGCCAGCCGGGGCTCGATCGCGGTCAAAGCCCGGCTGCTCGACCAGTCCAAGATCGCCGGGGTGGGCAACCTGCTGGCCGACGAGGCGCTCTGGCAGGCCAGGATCCCGCCCGCCATCCCCGTCAGCCGGTTGGCGCGCAAGGACCTCGACCGGCTGTACCGGGCCCTGCAAGCCGCGCTGAGGTCCGCCGGAGCCAAGGGCGGCGTGCACACCGGCGAGGTCATCGCGGCCCGGCACCCCGGCGGCAGCTGCCCGCGGTGCGGGGCCGAGATGGTCCACGGGACCGTGGGCGGCCGTTCCACCTGGTGGTGCTCGCGCGAGCAGGCGATGTGGCCCGATGCCGCCTGACCGCCCGGCCCGGGCGGGCCGCGATGCTTAGCCCGTTCTTTCTGGAGGGCGCCGGGGTCCGGCTGGAGCCGCTGAGCATGGCCCACGCCGAGGCGCTGGCCGAGGCGGCGGCGGGCCCCCGGGACAGCTTCCGCTACACCTGGGTGCCGGACGGCCTGGCCGACGCCCGCCGGTACGTGCAGGCCGCCCTGGACGACCGGGACGCCGGCCGCAGTGTGCCGTTCGCGGTGCGTAGCCGGCTGGGCCACCGGGTCGTCGGCTCCACCCGGTACCTCGACCTGGAGGTGTTCCGCTGGCCGCCGCCGTGGCCGCCCGGGGGCGGTCACGGGCCGGTCCCCAGCGACGGGCAGCCGCCGGTGGTGGCCGAGATTGGCAGCACCTGGCTGGCGCCCGCCGCCCAGCGCACCGGGATCAACGCCGAAGGCAAGCTGCTGATGCTCCGGCACGCGTTCGACGTGTGGAGCGTGCTCCGGGTGACGCTCAAGACCGACGCCCGCAACCAGGCCTCGCGCACGGCCATCGAGCGGCTCGGAGCCACCTTCGAGGGGGTCCGCCGGGCCCACAGCCCGGCTGCGGACGGCAGCATCAGGGACACCGCCTACTACTCGATCCTGCGGCCGGAATGGCCCGCCGTCTGCGGCCGGCTGCAGCGGGAGGTACGGGAGCGGTTCGCCTGACGGCCCGCTGCCCGGGTCAGCCCTGTTCTGGGTCAGCCCCTGATCTGGGTCAGCCCCTGATCTGGGTCAGCCCCTGATCGGGGTCAGCCCCTGATCTGGGTCAGGGCCTGGCCGGCGGTCAGGCAGCCGGCCGTGGTGAGTTCCAAGTTGGCCAGCGATGCCTCGTGGGTGGCCGCATCGGCGGCGGTCACGCAGTCGCCGAGCACGTAGACGGTCAGCCCGAGGTCGGTGCCGTGCCGGGCGGTCTGCTCGACGGTCAGGTTCGTCGCCACCCCGGTGACGAACACCGTGCTGATCGAGCGGTCCAGCAGATAGCGGACCACGTCGTTGCCGGCCAGCCCGGACAGCTTCTGGTTGTCGGACACGTGCGCGTCCCGGGCCAGGCCAGCCATCTCCGGGATGAGCTGGGCCCCGGGCGCGTCCGGCCGGAACGACTGCTGGGCGTCGTCCACCGAGCGCATGAAGGCGGTGTTACGGATCAGGGTGCTGCCCTTTTCGGGCACCGTGAACCGGGTGAACACCAGCTGGGCGCCGGCGCTGCGGGCGGCGGCGTGAAATTCGGCCGCGCGGTCGATCACGCCACTGCGGGCCACCGGCTCCGCGAGCAGGCCGCCGAAAAACCCCTCCGGCTTGATCACGTTGACCTGCCAGTGCAGCGCGAGCACGGCGGCATTCCGCAGACCTGGAGCAGTCATACCTGCGATCTTCCCCGACGACACCCCCGGGAACCGGATTTCCGCCGGACTCGCTCCCGGCGGCCGGGCCTACGGCCGGGCCGGCCCGGCCGTAGGTACCGGGAATGACGGTGGCGCCTGGTAGCAATGAGGGCATGGCCACAGCAGAAGACACCCGGATCCGGGCCGACGCCGAGCAGGCCCTGCAGGCGCTGGCCGGACCGGGCGCGCGGCTGCGCGAGGACCAGTGGACCGCGATCAGCGCACTGGTCCAGGGCCGCCGGGCGCTGGTCGTGCAGCGCACCGGCTGGGGCAAGTCGGCGGTCTACTTCCTGGCCACGGCGCTGCTGCGGGCTGGCGGAGCCGGGCCGACGGTGATCGTGTCGCCGCTGCTGGCGCTGATGCGCAACCAGATCGACGCGGCGTCCCGGGCCGGGATCCGGGCCGCGACGATCAACTCGGCCAACCCCGACGACTGGGAGGCCACCTACGCCGAGATCGGGACGGGCGCCGTCGACGTGCTGCTGGTCAGCCCGGAACGGCTGAACAACCCGGCTTTCCGGGACCGGGTCCTGCCCCAGCTGGCCGCGACCGCCGGGATGCTGGTCATCGACGAGGCGCACTGCATCTCGGACTGGGGCCACGATTTCCGGCCTGACTACCGGCGGCTGCGCACGCTGCTGGGCACGCTGCCGGACGGGGTGCCGGTACTGGCCACCACGGCCACGGCCAACGCCCGGGTGACCCGGGACGTGGCCGAGCAGCTCGGGACGGGCACCCAGGACGAGACGCTAGTGCTGCGCGGGCCGCTGGACCGGGAGAGCCTGCACCTGTCCGTGGTTCAGCTGCCCACCGCACACCTGCGGCTGGCCTGGCTGGCCGAGCACCTGAACGAGCTGCCGGGGTCCGGCATCATCTACACGCTCACCGTCGCGGCCGCCCACGAGACCGCCGCGTTCCTGGCCGACCGGGGGGTGGCGGTGGCCGCCTACAGCGGCAAGGACGACCCGGACCAGCGGATCGCGGCCGAGGACGACCTGCTGGCCAACCGGATCAAGGCCATCGTGGCCACCAGCGCGCTGGGCATGGGTTTCGACAAGCCGGACCTGGGCTTCGTGGTGCACCTGGGCGCGCCGGCCTCACCGGTGGCCTACTACCAGCAGATCGGCCGGGCGGGCCGCGGGGTGCCCCGGGCCGAGGTGGTGCTGCTGCCCGGCCGGGAGGACCGGGACATCTGGGCCTACTTCGCGTCGCTGGCCTTCCCGCCCGAGCGGGTGGTCCGGGACACGCTGGCCGCCCTGGACGACGCCGGGCGCCCGCTGTCGCCGGGCGCGCTGGAGACCCGGGTCGATCTGAGCCGCGGGCGCCTGGAGATGATGCTCAAGGTGCTGGACGTGGACGGCGCGGTGCGCCGGGTCAGCGGCGGCTGGGAAACCACCGGCCAGCCCTGGCGCTACGACGCCGAACGGTACGAGCGGGTGGCCGCCGAACGGGCCCGCGAGCAGCGGACCATGCTCAGCTACGCCGCGGGCCCCGACTGCCGGATGGAGTTCCTGCGCCGGGAGCTGGACGACCCGGGCGCCGGGCCGTGCGGCCGGTGCGACAACTGCACCGGCCGGAACTGGCCGTCGGAGGTGACCGAGGCCGGCGCGGCCACCGCCCGCGAACGGCTGCTGCGCCCGGGTGTGACCGTGGCCCCGCGGCGCATGTGGCCGACCGGCATGAAGGACCTCGGCGTCACGGCCTCGGGCAAGATCCCCCCGGCGCTGACCGCCGAGCCCGGCCGGGCGCTGGGCCGGCTCACCGACGTGGGCTGGGGTACCCGGCTCCGGGCCCTGCTGGCCGACGGCGCCCCGGACGAGCCGGCCGGCGCCGACCTGATCAGCGCCCTGATCAAGGTGCTGGCCGCCTGGGACTGGGCGGACCGGCCGGTGGCCGTGGTGACCCTCCCGTCCAGCACCCGCCCGCTGCTGACCGAGAGCCTGGGCAAGGCGCTGGCCGACATCGGGCGGCTGCCCTACCTCGGGGCACTGGCCTACACCGGCAGCGGCCCGGGACCCCGCCGCCACAACAGCGCCCAGCGCCTGCACACGGTCTGGGATGCGTTCGCCGTGCCCGAGCCGCTCAGGTCAGCCGTGGCCGCCGCGGGCGGCCCGGTCCTGCTCATCGACGACCGGATCGAATCCGGCTGGACGATGACGGTCGCGGCCAAGCTGCTCCGCGAGGCGGGCGCGCCCGCCGTGCTGCCGCTGGTGCTGGCGGTGACCACGGGCTGACCCCCGCGGGCCGCCCCGCCCCACGGGGCGGGCGGTCAGCGGTGGCCGGCGTTCAGCGGTGGCCGGACACCGCGTGCGGCACGTACGGCTCCTCGAGTTCCTTCATTTCGTCGTCGGTCAGCTCGAACTGCTCGGCGGCGATGGCGTCCTCCAGGTGGCTGAGCTTGGTCGCGCCCACGATCGGCGCGGTCACCCCGGGCCGGTGCAGCAGCCAGGCCAGCGCGACCTGGGCCTGCGGTACGCCGCGGCGCTGGGCCACCTCGCCCACCCGGTCCACCACGTCGAAGTCGGCGTCGGTGTAAAGGGTGTCGATGAACGAGTCCGAGCCCGCCCGGGCGGTGTGCTGCTGCCCGTCCCGGGTCCGGCTGCCGGCCAGCACGCCACGGGCCAGCGGGCTCCACGGGATGACGCCCACGCCCTGGTCGATGCACTGCGGGATCATCTCCCGCTCCTCTTCCCGGTACAGCAGGTTGTAGTGGTTCTGCATGGACACGAACGGCGTCCAGCCGTTCCGCCGGGCCACGTACTGGGCCTTGGCGAACTGCCAGGCGAACATGCTGCTGGCCCCGATGTACCGGGCCTTGCCGGACCGGACCACGTCGTGCAGGGCCTCCATGGTCTCTTCGATCGGGGTGCCGTAGTCCCAGCGGTGGATCTGGTAGAGGTCCACGTAGTCCAGGCCCAGCCGCTGCAGCGACGCGTCGATCCCGGCCATGATGTGCTTGCGGGACAGGCCGTGGGTGTTCTCGTTCCGCCCCGGCTTGTCGCTCCCGGCGCCGATGGGATTGAACACCTTGGTCGCCACGACCACCTCGTCCCGGCTGAACAGCCGGCCCAGCAGGCGGCCGGTGGCCACCTCGCTGGCCCCGCCCGAGTAGGTGTCGGCGGTGTCGTAGAAGTTCACGCCCGCGTCGGCGGCGGCCCGCACGATCGGCTCGGCGGTGTCCTCGTCCAGCACCCAGGCGCGCTCGCTGTCGTTCCCGAAACTCATCATCCCCAGGCAGATACGCGATACGCGCAGCCCGGTGGACCCGAGGTTGACGTACTTCACGGTGTTCTCCAATCACGAGGTTTCCCGCCGCGGCCGGCCGTCCCAGCTTGCTGGCTGACCGTGGGCATTTTCGCAGGCCGCCCCCTGTTGTGGGCCAGAGGCACCGTCGGCCCCGGCCGACCGGCCGCCTACCCCACCGGAAGGAAATAATCGTGGTCCCGCAGCAGGCTCCCCGCCCGCAGGCCGCGGCCCTGCCGGGCGCCCTGGTCCGGCTGATGGCCGTAACCTGCGCGGTCACCGTAGCCAACCTGTACTACGCGCAGCCGCTGCTGCACGCCATCGGCGGCGCGCTGCACGTGGGCCCGGAAGCTGCTTCGCTGCTGGTCACGGCGGCTCAGCTCGGGTACGCCGCCGGACTGCTGCTGGTCGTGCCGATCGGTGACATCACCCGGCGGCGGCCGCTGCTGACCGGGCTGCTGGCCGTGGACACGCTGGCCCTGGCGGCCAGCGCCGTCGCCCCGGACCTGCAACTGCTGGGCGCGCTGGCCGTGGTCATCGGCGTGACCTCGGTGGTGGTGCAGATGCTGGTCCCGTATGCGGCCACGCTGGCCACCGACGAGCAGCGCAGCCGGGTGATCGGCACGCTGATGAGCGGGCTGCTGATCGGCATCCTGCTGTCCCGCACGTTCGCCGGCGTCATCGCCGCGCTGGCCGGCTGGCGGGCGGTGTACGGCGCCGGGGCCGGGGCGATGGCCCTGACCACGATCGGGCTGCGGCTGGCCCTGCCCGACCACGCCCGCGAGCTGACCGTCAGCTACCGGGAGCAGATGCGCGGGGTGCTGGCCGTGGCCCGGTCCGAACCGGTGCTGCGCTGGCGGTCGGT
The DNA here is from genome assembly GCA_036401415.1 of Streptosporangiaceae bacterium. Taxonomy (GTDB): domain Bacteria; phylum Actinomycetota; class Actinomycetes; order Streptosporangiales; family Streptosporangiaceae; genus Bog-532. Next base: position 1,863 of record DASWVA010000631.1, on the reverse strand, counting down.
GATCGGCGCCTGCGGCTTCGCCGCGTTCGGTTGCTTCTGGACCACGGCGACGTTCCTGCTGTCCGGGCCCCACTACCACTTCAGCGAGCTCGGCATCGGGCTCTTCGCCCTGGTCGGGGTGGCCGGGGCGGTCACCGCCGCGTTCGGCGGCCGGCTGCTCGACACGCACCGGGAGCTGCGCTGGGCAGCCGCGGGCGTCCCGCTGGCCGTGATGGTCTTGTCGTTCCTGCTCATCGGGCTGGGCGGCGCCCACCTGGGGGCCTGGAGCCTGGTTCTGCTCATCGTCGGCGTACTGCTGATGGACGCTTGCGTACAGGCCTCGCACGTGATCAACCAGAGCGTGATCTACGACCTGCTGCCGGAGGCACGATCGCGGCTCACCACGATCTACATGACCACCTACTTCATCGGCGGGGCGGTGGGGTCCGCGGCCGGCTCGCAGGCGTACGCCCACGGCGGCTGGGCCGCGGCGTCGGTGACGGCCGCCGCGTTCCCCGTCCTCGGCCTGGCGGCCTGGCTGGCCAGCCGGCGGCACGAGCGCGCGCTGGGCCGTCCTCAGGCGGACGTGAGCGCGGCGGCCACCTCGTCGAGGGCGCCCGGCACCAGGGCGTAGTAGGCCCACACCCCGCGCCTCTCGCGGGTCAGCAGACCCGCGTCGATCAGCACCTTCAGGTGGTGCGAGATCGTGGGCTGGGTCAGCTCGAGCGGCTCGGTCAGCTCACACACGCACGCCTCGCCGCCCTCGTGCGCGGCGACCATGGACACCAGCCGCAGCCGGGTGGGGTCAGCCAGCGCTTTGAACAGCGTGGCCAGACCGGCGGCCTGGGCCGCGGTCAGCGATTCCTTCAGCAGCGGCGCACCCCGGCACCGGTCCGCGGCCGACGGCTGGAGGGTGGTGCCCACCACCCCAGTATGCGCCGGTCAGGCTACAAATGGGGGCCCACCGGACTCGCTGACCATGGGACGCCCGGCGCCGGCCCAGCCCTGCATGCCGTCCGCCACGTTGGTCACGTCCCAGCCGCTGGCCCCGAGCATCTGCGCCGCCCGGGCGGACCGGCCGCCCGCCCGGCAGATCACGTAGACCGGCTGGTCCTTCGGCACCTGGCCGGCCTGGCGGCCCAGCAGGCCGAGCGGGATGTGCACGGCCCCGGGCGCGTGACCGGCCGTCCACTCGTCGTCCTCCCGGACATCGAGCAGGTAGATGTCATCCGGCAGTCCGGACGCGGGAACTTCGTTCATTCTCGCTCCTCCCCTCGCAGGCCGCCGACGCTACCGCAGCCGGGCGTTCCAGCGCCAACCCGTCACCGTCCGGGCGCCATGACCTCACCGCCCGCGACCCGCCAGCGCCTGGACGGCGGCGGCCGGCCACCCCTTTGACTGCTTTACTGCGTTACTGCGTTACTGCGTTACTGCAAGATTCCTGAGCATGCGACGGTAAGCGGCCCCGGGTCACCGGCTCCCCGTCAACGGCCCCGGGTCAGCGGCTCCCCCGTCAACGGCTCCCCCGTCGCGGGCCCCCGTCAGCGGGGCCCCTGTTGAGCGGGCCCCTGTTGAGCGGGCCCGGGCCGGCCGAACGGGCTGCCGACCTCAGCCCGGGACACCAGGCAGGGAAGAATTGGCTGGGTCAGGGAAACGGCGAACGAAGGAGACGGCGCGCATGCGGATGCGGACACTCGGCGGCACCGGCATCAAGGTCAGCCCGTACTGCCTCGGGGCGATGAAGTTCGGCGCCTGGGGCAACCAGGACCACGACGACAGCGTGCGGATCATCCACGCCGCCCTGGACGCCGGGATCAACTTCGTCGACACCGCGGACGTGTACTCCCGGGGCGAGTCCGAGGAGATCGTCGGCCAGGCCCTGCG
>DASWVA010000630.1:0-4057 GCA_036401415.1 Streptosporangiaceae bacterium | reverse complement strand
CAGCTACCTGCTCAAGCAGGGGGTCCGGGACATGGTGCGGATTTCCGACGCCCGGATGAGCGGGACCAGCTACGGCGCCTGCGTGCTGCATGTGGCCCCGGAGTCGTTCGTCGGCGGCCCGCTGGCCCTGGTCCGGACGGGCGACCTGATCACGCTGGACACTGCCGCCCGGGAACTGCGGCTGGAGGTGCCGGATGAGGAACTGGCCGCGCGCCGGGCCCAGTGGCGGGTCCCGGAGCCGAGATTCGAGCGCGGCTACGGCGTCCTGTTCACCGACCAGATCACCCAGGCCAACGAAGGCTGCGATTTCGAGTTCCTGGCCCGGCCCGGGCACAACCCCAGTCCCGACCCGCACTGAATCCGCACCAGATCACGTGGTCGGACTGGACCGTGGACCAGTGCGCCGGGTGCCGGCCCTGTCGGCCGAGGCCGCGGGGCATGATGAGATGAACTGTGTCCGGCTGAGCAGAAGATGGGATGCCGATGATTCAGGGGTACAACCCGCGGACGGGTAAACCCACCGGGGAACCGGTGGCCGAGACGACCGAGGCCGAGGTGGACGCGGCCGTCGCGGCGGCGGCCGAGGCCCTGCCGGCCTGGGCGGGCCTGGACGACGAGACCCGCGCCCGTGCCCTGGAGGCCATCGCCGGCGTGCTCGACGAGCACACCGCCGACCTGGTAACCGTGGCCGGCGAGGAGACCGCGCTGGGGGAGACCCGGCTGACCGGTGAGGTGGGCCGGGCCACCGGCCAGCTGCGGCTGTTCGCCGGCGTGCTCCGGGACGGCAGCTACGCCGATATCGCCGAGTCCCCGGCGGCCGGCGGCATCGCCGAGATCCGCCGGATCAGCCACCCGGTGGGCCCGGTGGCGGTGTTCGCCGCGTCCAACTTCCCGTTCGCGTTTTCGGTGATGGGCGGCGACACCGCGTCCGCGCTGGCCGCAGGCTGCCCGGTGGTGGTCAAGGCCCATGAGGGCCACCCCGGTACCTCAGACCTGACCGCCCGCCTGGTGCGGGACGCGCTCAGCTCCGCCGGTGCCCCCGCGGGCGTGTTCGCGCTGATCCACGGGGTGGACGCCGGGTTGCGGCTGCTGAAGCACCCGGTCATCGCCGCGGCCGGGTTCACCGGCTCGACCACGGGAGGCCTCGCCCTGGCCCAGATTTGCGCCGAGCGCGAGGTGCCGATCCCGTTCTTCGGGGAGCTGGGCGCGGTCAACCCGGTGGTGGTGCTGCCGGGCGCGGCCGCCCAGCGGGCCACCGACATCGCGTCCGGCTACGCGGGCTCGCTGACCCTGGGTGCGGGGCAGTTCTGCACCAACCCCGGCCTGCTGTTCGTGCCCGACGGCGACCAGAGCCTGCGCAACGCCTTGGCCGACGCGGTCACCGGGTCGAGCGGGGGTCCCATGCTGTCCGAGCGGATCCACGCCGGCTACGAGGCCGCGCTGGCCGAGATCGAGGCCCACCCGGCCGTGACCCCGGTGGCCGCCGGGACCGCCGGCGACGGCCCCTGGGGGGCGACCCCGCGGCTGTTCGAGACTACACTGGACCAGTTCGCCGCGGACTCCGAGGTCCTGGCCAAGGAGCGGTTCGGGCCGGCCGGGCTGGTCATCACCTACCCGTCGGCTGAGGAACTGCTGCCGGTGCTGGCCCAGCTCGAGGGCAACCTGGTTGGCAGCGTGCACGGCGACGAGGATGACCGCGCCGACCTGGCCACGGCCCGCCAGGTGATCGCGGTGTTCGAGCGCACCGTGGGCCGGATCGTGTGGAACGGCTGGCCGACCGGGGTGGCCGTAAACGCGGCCCAGCATCACGGCGGCCCCTGGCCGGCCACCACCGCGCCCACCTTCACCTCGGTTGGGTCGGCGGCCATCCGCCGCTGGCTGATCCCCGTGGCCTACCAGGGCCTGCCCGACGGGCTGCTGCCCGCCCCGCTGGCCGGCACCACAGACTGACCTGTGGCCGTCGCCGCTTACCTCTACCCGTGGGACGTGGACGGCGACCCGGCCGCCGCGGACCGGATCGCGGCCCTGGGCGTCACCGAGGTGTCCCTGGCCGCCGCATACCACACGGTGCGCGCGGTCACCCCCTTTCACCCCGCGCACCGGATCGTGACCCGGGACGCCGCCGTCTACCACCGGCGGGACCCGGCCCGCTGGTCAGCCGGGCACCTGGTCCCGTCCGACCCGGGCCCGGCCGAGGCCGGCTCGTTCGAGCGGGCCGCGGACGCGCTGCGGGCGGCCGGGCTGCGGGTCAACGCCTGGATCGTGCTGACCCATAATGGCCGCCTGGCCGCCGCCCACCCCGAATGCGCGGTCCGCAACGCCTGGGGTGATTCCTATCCGTGGGCGCTGTGCGCCGGGTCGCCAGCCGTGGCCGAGTACGCCGCCGCCGTGGCCGCCGAGATCGCGGCCCTGGACGTTGTGGCCGACGTGGAGCTGGAAGCCTGCGGCTGGTACGGCTACGACCACGGCAGCGCCCACGACAAGACCGGTGGCACCCCGGCGGGCCCGGCCGGGCGGCTGCTGGACGCCTGCTTCTGTGCGGACTGCGCGGCCACGCTGCGGGTGGCTGGCGCGGACCCGGACACCATCGCGGCCGCGGTGCGGTCGGCGCTGGACGGGGGCCCGGCCGTCCCGGACGACCTGGCCGTCACCCTGGCCGCGGTCCGGGCCGCGACCGCGGCCAGTTTCCTGGAGTACGTGCTGGCCGCGGTGCGGGCGGCCGCGCCCGGCCACGACGTACTGGTCCACGCCCACCCGGACCCGGCCGAGGCCGGGTCCAATCCAGGATTCGAGCTTCCCGTGCTGCTCGGCCCGGCTGGCGCCGACGGCATCATCCTGGGCTGCCCCGGCCCGGCCGCCGAAGCCGCCTCGTTCGTGGCCTCGGTGGCACAGGCCGTGCGGGGCGCAGACGGCGCGGCCGTGATTCCGGCTGGCCGCCGGGTCGTCGCCACCCTGCCCGCGTTGGCCGCGCTGGGCGCGGACACCGGCGAACTGCCCGCCAAGGCCAAAGCGGTGCTGGCCGCCGGAGCGACCGACCTTCGGCTCTACCATGCGGGCCTGGCCTCGGCGGCCGACCACGCGGCCCAGCGCCAAGTGACCGAACTATAGGCTGAGCCCGTGAGCCCACAGATCGCCACCAACACCGCCGTGAGCCGCGACGAGCTGCTCGACTTCATCCGCCCCCGGCATCACGCCGTCGTCATCACCGCCCGGGCCGACGGACGGCCACAGGCCTCGCCGGTCACCTGCGGGGTCGACGAGGCCGGCCGCGTCGTCGTGTCCACCTACCCCGAGCGGGCCAAGACCCGCAACGCCCGCCGCAACCCCCAGGCCAGCGTGCTGTTCCTCTCCGATGACTTCGGCGGCGCCTGGGTCCAGGTCGACGGGGATGCCGAGGTCATCGATATGCCCGAGGCCGCCGAGGCGCTGGTCAGCTACTACCGGGCGATCGCGGGCGAGCATCCGGACTGGGACGAGTACCGGGAGGCCATGGCGCGCCAGGGCAAGTCCCTGCTCCGCATCACCCCGAAGTCCTGGGGGCCGGTCGCCACCGGTGGCTTCCCCGCCCGGCTGGCGGGCTGACCACCGTGGCCGGCCTGTCCCTGCGTACCCGGCGGCTCCGGGCCTGGATCGTGCTGAGCTGGCTGATCCTGGCTCTGCTGATCGTCGCCGGGGTGGTCGTGGCGTTCACGGTGAGCGGGATCGCCGGGATCATCCTGTTCGGCGTGGGCGCCGCCGGCTACCTGGTCCTGGGGACCGCCGTGTTCATGTACATGCCGCGCCGGGACTGACCATGGTCCTGATCGTCACGGTGGCGCTGATCGTCCTGGTCACCTTGGTCACCATCATCATCAACCGCCTCAGCCGTTTAGGCGAGCGATCGGACGCTGTGGCCCGGTGACGCTCATAGCCTGGCCGCCGCCACGTCAGTCACCCCTGGGGTCTAATTCCGCGGGATCTGCCTGCCTTCACGCCCGGCACCCAGGACCCACAACGGGGTCTGTCAAACGTTCGGCTCTGGCTCATATCCGGTGGTGGCGCAGCGTGAGGACCGGCC
>DASWVA010000629.1:0-5850 GCA_036401415.1 Streptosporangiaceae bacterium | reverse complement strand
TCGCCTGGCCCGCTCCGCCACGGCCGGCGAAACACGTACGGCGCGATCGCCGGTGTCCTGGCCGCCGCCGTGGCCATGGGTGTCGGCCAGCTCGTATCCGGCCTGACCGTCCGCCAGGGGGCCCCGTGGGCCGTGGTCGGCGAGGCCGCGATCAACTTGGCGCCGCCACCGGTCAAGAACTTCGCCATCTCTGCTTTCGGCTCCAACGACAAGAACGTCCTGGTCGCGGGCATCCTGGTCGTGCTGGCCATCTTTGCGGCAGTGATCGGCATTCTGGCCATGCGCCGCCTGGCTTACGGGTTCTGGGGCCTGGCCGTCTTCGCGGCGGTCGGCGTCGCCGCGGCGGTCAGCCTGCCCAGGGCCAATGCGGGCTGGGCCGCCCCGACCGTGCTGGGCGCTCTGGCCGCGGCTTTCGCCCTGTCCAAACTCACCCAGCGGGCCATTGGCGCCACCGGTCCCGCGCCCATCCCCCGGGGACGCCCGGCCATCGGTGATTCGCCGGAGCCGCCGCCGGAGACCTGGACGTACCGTCCGCCCGCCGGCCCGGCCCGGCGGGGGTTCCTGGTCGGCAGCGGTGTGGCCGCCGGGGCCACCGTGGTGACCGCGTTCGCGGGCCGGGAACTGAACGCCCGGCAGAGCGTCACCCAGGCTCGCTCACTGGTCCGGATCCCCAAGGCGACCCAGCCCGCGCCGGCGCTGCCAGCCGGAACCGATCTGCACATCCCCAACCTCAGCTCGTTCGTGACCCCGAACTCGTCGTTCTACCGGGTGGACACCGCAATCGTGCTGCCCCAGGTGGACCCGGGCAGCTGGAAGCTGCGCATCCACGGCATGGTCGACCGGGAAATTTCAATCACCTTCGACGAGCTCATCCGCCGTCCCCTGGCCGAGCACTTCGTCACGCTGACCTGTGTTTCCGACCCGGTGTCGGGCCCGTACATCGGCAACGCGAAGTGGCTGGGCGCCAACCTGGCCGCCCTCATCCGCTCGGCCCGCCCGCAGGCCGGCGCCAGTCAGTTGCTGTGCACGTCGGTGGACGGCTTCACGTCGGGGACCCCGATCGAGGTGGTGCTCGATGGCCGCGAGGCCCTGCTCGCGGTGGCCATGAACGGTACCGCCCTGCCGGTCGAGCACGGCTTCCCCGCGCGTATGGTCGTCCCCGGCCTGTACGGGTACGTGTCCGCGACCAAGTGGGTCACAGACATCAAGGTCACCACCTACCAGGCCGAGATCGCCTACTGGGCTCAGCGCGGCTGGTCACCCCAGGCCCCGATCAAGACCGAGTCCCGGATCGACGTCCCGCTGAGCGGAGGCAGCCTCAAGCCGGGCCGCACCGCGGTGGCCGGCGTGGCCTGGGCCCAGCACCGCGGCATCGCGGCCGTCGAGGTCCGGGTCGACCGCGGCCCGTGGCACCAGGCCACCCTGGCCACGGTCCCCGGCATCGACACCTGGCGCCAATGGGTCTGGTACTGGGACGCCACCCCCGGCAACCACACCATCGAAGCCCGCGCCACCGACCACACCGGCCACACCCAGACCGCCAACCCGGCCCCGCCCGAACCAAACGGCGCCTCCGGCTACCCCCTGGCCACCGTCACCGTCCGCTCCTAGCGGTCGCCCCGGGCGAACAGGGACGATGGCACCATCGTCCACGCTCTTACAGGAGCAAAGGCACCATCGTGCTTGCTGGGTGGGCCATTTGTCGTAGGGGGCTGGGAATCCCGACGCCGGCGCCGCGGCAGAGTGACGGGGTGATCAGTCAGGCGGCCAGTTCGGCCACGGCGGCCAGCAGCCGGCCGACGTCGTCACGGTTGTTGTAGTGGACCAGGCCGGCCCGTACGGCGCCCCCGGAGTCGCGCAGTCCCATGACGCCGGTCAGCTCCCAGGCGTAGTTGTGACCGTGCCAGACGTTGACGTGGCGTTCGGCCAGATGGGCGGCGACCTCGGCGGGTGAGCGCCCTGCCACGTTGAAATACGCGGTCGCGGTGCGGCTTGGCGCCCGGCCGTAGGTGGTGACGTGGTCCAGCTCGTTCAGGCCCTCCAGCAGCGAGCCGAACAGGTTCTGCCCGTATTGGTGCACCGCGGCCATGGACGCCAGGATGCGCCCGCGCCGGGTGCCGAAGCGCTCACCACCCAGGCTGGCCAGGTGATCGACGGCCGCGGTGACGCCGGCGAAGTCCGCGTACGCGGGGGTGCCGTATTCAAATCGCTCCGGCACCGTGTCCGGCGACGAGGCGAGCTTGTCCGGGTGCAGGCTCTCCAGCAGGGCCGGGTCGGCGATGACCGCGCCCACGTGCGGGCCTGACCACTTGTAGGCGCTGGTCGCGTAGAAGTCGGCTCCGAATGCGGACACGTCGACCGGGACGTGGGGGGTGGCGTGCACGCCGTCCACGTAGGTCAGCGCGCCCGCCTCGTGAGCCAGGGTGGTGATCGCGGGCACGTCGGGCCGGGTGCCGAGAATGTTGCTGGCCGCGGTGACCGCCACCAGCCGGGTCCGGCCGGTCATCAGCGACGCGTACTGGCCGGCGGGCAGTTCACCAGTAGATATGTCGACTTCGGCCCAGCGTACGGTGACCCCGGCCCGGGCGGCGGCCTGGAGCCAGGGCCGGACGTTGGCATCGTGGTCGAGGCGCGAAATTACTATTTCGTCGCCGGGCGCCCAGGTGGCGGCGAGCGTTTCGGCCAGCCGGTAGGTGAGGGTGGTCATGTTCGGGCCCAGGACGACTCCGGCCGGTACGCCGCCCACCAGATCGGCTACGGCCTCCCGGCAGCCGTTGACGATTGCGGTGGCCCGGTGGCTGGCGGGGAACGCGCCGCCCGCGTTGCCGATCCCCGTGCGTCCGGCGGCGGCCACCGTGTCGATGACCGTGTCCGGGACCTGGGTACCCGCGGCCCCGTCCAGGTAGGCGTATCCATCACGAAGGGCCGGGTAGGCGGCCCGCACCGTTTCCGCGTCAAAGGTCACACCCGTCATGCTGACACGCGGCGCGGGTAACCTCGCCAGCCGGTGCCCCTCAATTCAGCGGGCCGGGCGGGCCCGCCCACCAGAACTCAGTAGGGCCACGCGGGACCGTGCGGCCAGCCCGGCTCGCGGCCGAACACGTTGAGCAGTGTCTCCCATACGTCGCCCTCCACCGGCGCCGCGACCAGCAGGCCCGCGGCCTCCGGCGGGCGCAGCTGCGGCGACCCCGCCCACCAGCCGTCGAATACCAGCTCCGGATCGGCGGGCCGGTAATCCACGCCCAGGGAGCGGGCCAGGTCCCAGGCGTGCACGTGCCACTCCCCGCAGGCCACGCCGGCCATCTCCCCGACGGTGACCATGGTCCCGCGGTAGTGATGGTGCGGCTGATCCCACAGTGGCCCGACCCGGGCCGCGTAGGACCGCGCCGAGGCGGCGAACGCGGCGATGTGCTCGGGGGCGGCCACGTCGGGCAGCTCGGCGAGCTCGGCTGCGTTCTGCCGGGCCTGCTTACGGGCCAGCGTGGCGGCCGGGAACCCGGTGCCCATCAAGCGGGCCAGGCGGCTGTCGGGCGCGTCATCGAGGTACTCGTGGTAATCGTCGGCCGTGCAGCGCAGGTGCGCGGCCACATCCACGGCCCGCCAGTCGCCGCACGGCGTCGGGGCGGACCACTGGGAGTCGCTGAACCGGGTTGCGAGTTCACAGATGACGGTGACCCCGTCACGGTAGGCAGCCAATCCCGGAGTCAGTGTCCAAGCCGTCATCGACGGCCATCGCCGTGGGCGTGCTTCACGGTTCCTCCCTGGCCGGTGACGGGCAGCCGGTACGCGAAGCTTCCGGGGGAGCCAGCGTGCCACGGTTGCTGAGCCCAGACAAGCCAGTCACCGTAACGATCAGCACGCATGTCCGCGATGTCTTCCCAGTTGGGCACCCCGGATTAGATACCGGGAGTATTGAGGCTACCGGGGGTGCAAGAGCGCGGGGGTCACCGGGAGCGTCCCGGCCGGCGCGTCAGGGGGATGCTGTGGCGGCTGGTGGCCGGGAAGCGCGTACGCTTAGCTCTGGCCGAGCGCCGCTGGCATGAGGCGGCTACGGCCGGCACCAGGACGGCCGCCAGGAAAGGGCAGGGCGTGAACAAGCGGCAGCAAGTCAGCGACGAGTCGCTGAACAGGCACTCGGAGGATGTCGCGCTGGCGGAGAGATTCGACGACCTCTTCGAGGACGCACGGCGGGCGGAGATCAGCTTGCGCGAGGCGCAGGCCCGGTACGCTCCGCTGACCGAGCAGCGGCCGCTGGCCATCGCGCTCGATTCCGCTCTGACCATGGTGATGCGGGCCGCGTTCGCCGCTCAGCGGGCCGAGATCGGGCCGCGCGGCTACGAGGACCGCATCTACCGGCGCAAGGCCATGGCCCGCCCGTCTGTGCACGCGCTGACCGCTGAGGCCGAGCGGCTGCTGACGCTGCGGGAGAACCACCGCCTGAACGGCATCCCGCCGGCGCCCCTGATGCCCGCCGTCTGAACTCAAGGAACCGGCCGACACGCGCTCCGACCTGCGGATTAATCCGTTGAAGCCCCCACCGGGTGGCACCGTTCTACAGTCGGTTATGAGGCGGCCAGGTCCGTCGGCCGCCATCACCGGAGCGAAATCGGGGTCGGCAGACCGAACCCGCGGTGTGCGCGAGACGTTTAAGTGGGTGCCAGTGGGAAGCGGAACGGCACAGGCCCTGGCCGGGCACGACGGACCCGGCCGGGTCAATGGACCAGACCAATTACGGCATCTCTCTTGCGCGCATCCGAGGTCGGTAGCACAGTTGGTCTAGAGCAAGTGGTCTAGGCCACCTGCATCGAGGGGGACGACCGCCAGCCGTTCCGCTGAGCCAGCCGGTTGGCGACAACTGGGCCGCCAGGGTAGTTACGAAATGACATCGCCGATAGCCCGGCGGGAGCTACGAAAAGCGATCGTCAAACGGTGAGAATGAGCCGTGTTGCCGCCCGCATATGCCTTAGCACACTAATATGTGATCCAGAACACGCGATAGAAACTGCAGGGAGGCACAACATGTGCCAACACACGCCGAGGTGCCCGGAAGCGTCCGCGCCGGACCGCGAGGCCGCCCGGACTCTCGTCAGTCACCCCGATCAGGGCTGGAGCCTGCTCTGCAACGGTATTGTTACCTTCGAAGATACCGGTGAACTTCTGCCGGGCGGGATGTGCATCGATCCGCACAGGCCAACTGACCTGGTGTTCAACACGTCGGTAAGCTCCCGGCACTCCGGACACGCCCCCGCCGCCTAGAACGGCCGGGGCATTTTTGTTAGTAGCTCGCGACGATTCGGCGGCAGAGCCGGAGTCCCATTCGCGGCTGGTTCAAATCAGCATCGCCCGTCATCGCCGCGTGGGTTGAAAACATCCTCGGCGGACGAATACTCTGCGGGACTGCCGTTCACGGGTGGTTATGGCAACGTTCCTCTTGCGGCTTCCTCAGCGACGCACACCACCGGTCCAGCCGTACGGGACCACCCGGTACCCGGAAGGGTCAACTGGACCAGCCAGTCGGTCACCACGGCAAAGACCGCAACCGATTTCCGCGAAAGCGAATGAGTTCCGTCTTTCAGTACCACTACCTTGGCCGGGCCGGTCCCCGCTGGGATCCCAAATGGATCCCGGTCCCCGTTGAGGACCAGAACGTGAGCGCCGCCACGGCTCGCCGCAGCCAGTTCCAGGGACCGGTCAGGTGGCAAGGTGAGTTCCTGCCTCCCCCGGGCTCTCCGGGCCGGCGGCTGCAGCGGGAACGCCAGCGCCAGTACCCCGTGAGCCCCGACAGTCTCTGCGGTCCGGGAGGCCACCCGCGCGCCGTTGCTACGCCCGCCCACGATCAGCGGCCACGTG
>DASWVA010000628.1:0-3632 GCA_036401415.1 Streptosporangiaceae bacterium | reverse complement strand
GTCCGGCCCACCCGGGGGCCGGTCAGCAGGCGCGGCCGGAGCTGGATCCGGCGCTGACCGGCGGGCAGACGGGCAGGCCGTCCGCCGCCCAGGCCAGGTAACCGCCCGCCAGGTCGGTGGCCCGGGCCAGGCCCAGGTCCTGCAGGGCCGCCGCGGCCAGGCTGGAGGTGTAGCCCTCGGAGCAGAACACGATGACCTGCTGGCCGTAACCGTCCACCCACGGCAGCCGCGCGTCGCTGGCCGGGTCGAACCGCCACTCCAGCACGTTGCGCTCCACGATCAGCGCGCCCGGGATGCCGCCTTCGCGGGCCCGCTGGGCCTCCGGGCGGATGTCCACCAGGACCGCGCCGCCGGACCACGCAGCGAACGCCTGCGCCGGGGACAGCCGGTCCAGCCGGGCGCGCGCCGCGGCCAGCAGCTGGTCGATGCTCCGGGACCCGGCCGGCCGTCCGGCCGCCGGGCTCACCACTGGGCGGCCGCTTCGGTGTCCAGGCGCACCAGCCGCCCTTCGATCAGGTCGTAGCGGGTCATCTCGGGCAGCGGCGGCGAGTAGGCGTGCACGCTGACCGCCACCGCTTCGGAGGCGTTGCGCACGTCGTGAATGTACTCCGGGCCGAACGACCGGATCCGGCCCATGCTGACCGGGGCCGCGGTCACCGGGTGCCGCTGCTGCGGCGTGCCGGCCTGGTGCTCCTCCAGCGTGCCGAACACCACGCCGAAGGCCCCGGACGAGCCGCCGTGGTCGTGGAACCCGGTCGCCTGCCCGGGCAGCCAGCTGATCAGCCAGACCTCGAACCGGTCGTCGACGTGGGTCCGCTCGTACCAGCGGCCGTCGGCGCTGAGCCGGACCCGGGCCATCCAGTCGCGAGGGCTGGCGGTGAGCTTGCGGACTTCCGCGGCGAGCTGACGGGGGCTGAGTGCGGTGGGAACGATGGTGGTCATCGGGCGTCTCTCCTTGCCTTGTGGTAGCTGGCCGGCCGGCGCCAGCGGGGGCCGCGGGGTCAAGCGGCCGGACACAAGGCACTGGCCTGGCGACGTAGGTCCACGTGAAGACGCTGGTGACAGTGATGGTAACCGCGATGCACGGCACGATCATGCCAGCCATTACCTACTAAATCAATTTGGAAAGTAGGTTAAGCAGCTGGTGGCCTGATGCTCAAAGTAAACCGGCCAGGTAACGCCCCGGTTTCGGCCAGTTTTCGGGCCAGTTTTCGGTTAGGGGAGCCGCTGGGCCACCACGAACACGCGGCGGAACGGCAGCACCGTGCCGAACGGCCGGGGCGGGTAGGCGCGCCGCATCCGCGCCGAGTACTCGGCCAGGAACTCGGCCGCCTCCGGCTCGTCCAGCACCGCGAGCACCGGCCGCAGCGCCGTGCCTTTGACCCACTCGACAACCGGGTCCTCCCCCGCCAGCACGTGCAGGTAGGTGGTCTCCCAGGCGTCGACCCGGCCGCCCGCGCCGGCCAGCGCGTCCAGGTAGCCGGTCAGGTCCCCGGCCTGCCGGGTGAACCCGGCGTCGCCGAGCCGCGGACGCCAGCGCGGCGACGCCGCCATCTCACTGATGGCCACGTGGGGCGGCTGGCCGAAGTTGCCCGGCAGCTGGAACGCCAGCCAGCCGCCGGGGGCCAGGAAGTTCATCCACCGGGGCAGCAGGTCCAGATGATCCGGCACCCACTGCAGCACGGCGTTGGACACGATCACGTCGACCGGGTGGGCCGGCTGCCATTCGCGCAGATCGGCCAGTTCGAAGGTCAGCCGGGGAGGCTCGGCCCGCTGACCCGCGGCCTCGATCATCGCCGGCGAACTGTCCAGTCCGTGCACGGCCGCACCCGGCCAGCGGCGGGCCAGCTCCGCGGTCAGGTGACCCGGCCCGCAGCCCAGGTCGACGACGGTGCCGGGCTGGGTGGCGCCGATCCGGGCGGTCAGATCGGCGAACGGGCGCGACCGCTCATCGGCGAATCGCTGGTACTGAGCCGGGTCCCACATGCGGAGCCTCCCGGGGCCGGATCCTGCTTGGGCCCTCTGCGATTGTCTCGACATCAAGATATGTTCGGGTCTACCAGGTAAGGCATCTCGACGTCAAGAGATACCCTGGCCCGATGGACAACGGTGCCTCACCCACCCGGCCGCACGACGAGGTGGATGACCTGGTGGCCGCGTGGCACGCGGAGCGGCCCGACCTCGACGTCGCGCCGCTGCAGGTGCTGAGCCGGGTGTCCCGGCTGGCCCGCCACCTCGACCTGGCCCGCCGCGCGTCCTTCACCAGCCACGGGCTGGAGACCTGGGAGTTCGACGTGCTGTCGGCGCTGCGCCGCCAGGGGGCGCCGTACCAGATGACTCCGGGGGCGCTGCTGCGGGCCACCCTGGTCACCTCAGGCACGATGACCAACCGGATCGACCGGCTGGCCGGGGCCGGGCTGGTCCGGCGGCAGCCGGATCCGCGGGACCGGCGCGGCGTGCTGGTCACCCTGACCGACCAGGGCCGGGCCAAGGCCGACGACGCCCTGGCCGACCTGCTGCGGCGGGAGCGGGAACTGCTGGCCTCGCTCGGATCCGGCGACCAGGAGACGCTGGCCGCCCTGCTGCGCACGCTGCTGGCGCCGTTCGACGCCGGGGCGCCCGAATAATTCCGGGCCGCGGCCGTGGCGCAATCGTAAGTCCTCCGGCGGCGAACCGTTGCCCGGGCCTCTATCCATCTGGGCGGGCAGCCATTACGTTGGTCGCGCTGGGCCGGCGCATTCCATCGGGGGAGGAACGCCATGCGGGCAATCGTGTACGGCGCGAGCATCGTGACGGCCGCGCTGGTCGCCGTGGCCATCGCTCTGGTGACCACCTCCGCCCTGACCCCCACCCACGCCGAACCCATCTCCTACTCGGTCTCCAGCCGTGCGGCGGCCACCCGGCCGGGCGGGCCGGCCTACCTCTCGCTCGGGGATTCTCTCGCGGCCGGAGTCCAGCCCGACGCCGAAGGCGCCAGCCTGCCGACCAGCCACAGTTACGCCGACCAGCTGTACACCTCGCTGCGGACCTTCCAGCGCGGGCTCCGCCTGGTCAAGCTGGGCTGCCCGGGCGAGACCACCGGCACCATGGTGACCGGCGGTATCTGCGGTTACCGGGACGGCGCCGAGACCTCCTACGCCGGCCCGGCCGGATCGCAGCTGGCCGCGGCCACCTCCTACCTGGCCACGCACCGCGGGCAGGTCTCGCTGATCACCATCGACATCGGCGCCAACGACCTGAACCCGTGCCTGGTCCTGACCGGCAGCCGCGCCGTCCGGGCCTGCGTGGCCCGGGCCATCCCGGTGGCGCAGCAGAACCTGACCAGCGTGCTGGCCGGCTTGCGCTTCGCGGACTACCGGTCCACGATCATCGGCATGACCTACTACGACCCGGAGCTGGCCGGCTGGCTCACCGGACCGTCCGGCCGGCAGTTCGCGCAGCTCAGCGAGCCCCTGCTGGCCACCTACAACCGCGCGCTGACCAGCGTCTACCACCGCTTCGGGGTCCGGGTCGCGGACGTCTTCACCGCCTTCGCCAGCACCGACTTCCGCCACCAGGTCACCCTGCCCGGCGCCGGCCCGGTCCCGGCCAACGTGGCCCGGGTCTGCACCTGGACCTGGGCCTGCGCGGCC